>JANYDR010000147.1 GCA_025363495.1 Cyclobacteriaceae bacterium
TCTTGAAGCGACCAATGACACGGCTACCAGACGGGTATCACCATCAATCAACTTGTCCAACTCATTCAGATCTATTCCGTAATCGCGCGTTCTGGCAATGCGAAGTTCCAGATCTTTTGATTCAAGCGCTTTGTACATGTACATCGATCCATCATAATGAAGTGCATCGGTAACAATGTTGCCCTTGGCACGATGAATACCAAGCCCGGCTACAACAGCGTTCTCTCCCGCCATTGTGCTGTTGACCAGTGCCACTTCTCCAGGGTCTGCATTGATCAAAGTCGAAAACAGGATTCGTGGCTGTTTCATCGTGGCAAACAATTCTCCAACGAGCGTTTCGCCAGAAGCCTTTCTTCTCATGAACTCCTGCATGGCTTCAAGCGATACTTTCGGCATCGGATGAGTGGAAGCATTGTTCAGGTAGGTCAGATCCGGCCTGATCATAAAATCATTGTCAGCGTCTGCATTCGCAGGCAGCGTAGTGCCGGCCAACAGAACGCTGCTTCCACCAGCTGTTAGCGCTGTGGTGAGGAATTGTCTGCGTGAAAAAGGTGTCATGGAATTCTGGTAATGTAGGTCAAGTTACAATTTAGCTGCGATAGTTCGTTTGCATGAAGATGGTTTCATAAACCAATCATGATTGACTGGGTTGATTACATTTCTCCCGGATTTTCAATTTAATCTTTCAACAGCGGCTGGCATAAACCGTTGTAGTGGGCCTCCTCACTTCACTATCTTTAAAAATTCAGAATGGCTTCAAGGTCGGAATTGATGGGAGAGGAAGTGTGCTGATGAACTACTTTCCATAGATCTTTGTCTTTGAGAAACCCCAGGGTAATTCTGTTTTTCATGCTTCTTATAACAGTATTACCGGTTGAAATTGCCTGGTATGTAATCAGTGCGCTCCCAAACCCAACATTGTCACTTTCGTGAATTTCTATCATTTCAAATATCACGTTGACCTTTTCTTCTCCTAATGAGCCTAACCAATCTTTTATGACGATAGACCATTCTGTCAAACCTGTTTGATACCCATGCTTCCACATATCGAAAATCACAACGTTGTCATGATATAATCCAATCATACTTTCAATATCTTTCCCCCATGCCGATTGCTTATAAATTGTAAAATAGTCCTGAGGTTTTTTCATTTTTAGTAATAGCTTTTATTTTTCTTCGAAATGAAATCTTTGTTATCAGAGTGAAAATAGTTTTTAGGCACTAAAACTGCCAGTAACCAGAACTGCTCCTTGAACTTATTGTTTGCTAGCGAACTTTTTAGATTATCAGTCTATTAGTTGCTATTTCTTTGTTTCATTTTTATACACAACCCCAGCTTTCATCACAAAGGATACATGCTCCAGGGTTGAAATATTATCTAATGGATTTCCCTCAACAGCAATTATATCTGCGTATTTCCCTTTCTCTATAGAACCTATTTTTCCTTTCCAACCGAGTAGATCTGCTGAATTGATAGTAGCCGTCTGTATTGCCTGCATAGGTGTAAGTCCGTTCCTGACCATATAAACAAATTGCCTTGCATTTAACCCATGTGGAAAAACGCCAGCATCTGTGCCATAGGCTATTTTAACTCCCGCTTTTGTAGCATTTGAGAAACTGGTTGCCAAAAGCGGGGAGATCATTCTCGCTTTGTTCATAATTCTTTCAGGGTAGCCTTTCTTGGCAAACTCCTGAAGTACATAGACTCCTACATAAATTGTAGGAACATAGTAGGTGCCTTTTTGTCTCATCAGCTGCAAAGTCTCCGCATCCATAATACTTCCATGTTCTATTGAGTTTACTCCTGCCTGCACAGCACGATTTATTCCCTCTGTACCATGTGCATGTGCGGCAACTTTCCTGCCCCACATATGCGCCTCGTCAACAAGTGCTTTCATTTCTTCGAGAGAATATTGTGGTGCACCCACACTTTCTTCCTCACTCAACACACCGGCCGTTGCACAAACCTTGATTACATCAGCTCCCCATTTAATATTGTTGCGGACTCTTGTTCTTATTTCATCTGCACCATTTGCCACACCCGTAAAATCGGGATTCCCTTTCCACGATATGGCTGGATTAAAACCTGATAAATCTGAATGACCACCTGTAGCGCCAAGTGCAAATGTTGCTACCAACATTCTTGGGCCCACAATGATTCCTTCATTGATTGCATTACGAAGTGAGATATCAATCAAATCTGCTGAACCCACATCACGGCACGTTGTAAAACCAGCGTCGAGAGTTCGTTTTGCATAAATGGGTGCTCGTATTGCAAAGTCCACCGCTGTCTTTCGAAAAATATCTGCATAATAATCCCCGCCAGGCTCAACCGTTAAATGCGTATGGCAATCAATCAATCCTGGCAAAACCGTCGCATTGCTAAGATCAATGATCTCCGCATCGGAAGGAATGACGAGGGATGCACCCATGTTAACAATGGTGTCGCTGTTGATTAAAATGATTTGGTTAGTAAGAATCTTTCCACTGATGACATCGACAACTCTGCCTGCTTTAATAGCTTTTGCCTTTTGCTGTCCGTTTACAAAACTGGTCAATAAAAAGAGTCCAAGAACAAGAAGAATAATATTTTTTCTCATGGGGAGCGGTTTTTGAATGAAAAATAAGTTAGGAAATAAAGTACTACGAAATTAAGAAATGAAAAGAAGTATCTCCAAGAACAGTCACTGCCACCGATTCATCGAGTCTACCAAAATTTCCTTAAAATTATAGTTTACTATGAAATTTCTTCGAGAAAAAGTTTCTACCGAAATTACAGTTCATGCTCAACCCCGGATCGTATCGCCGCTTCAAGTATATCAATGTTTATATCTTTCAGCGTTTTGAACTTAATGCAATAACCGCTCACACTCGCCTTTCCTATTTTTTTCCCATACGCTTCAGCTAAGTATGCCTTATCATCGATGCCAAGTATATAGACAGAGATTCCGGTTTTGTTTGCACTGATCCCAATTTGATAAAACTCTCTGGTTTTTCCATCAGC
>JANYDR010000161.1 GCA_025363495.1 Cyclobacteriaceae bacterium
AATTGAATCTGGCTAGGGTAAAATTTTTAAAGATTTAATTGATCTATGTTTTTTACCTTTGATACGAATGAGACAATGGTGAATTGAGAAATTAATGACAATTACTACTTCCCGCCTTTACAGGGATTACCCGTTATACATCTATTTCATCAGCCTTGCCACAGTGCTGGATTTTGCCACAATAGACAATGTAAATTTCCTGTTTATTGGACTGTCAATATTGTCATTGTCTATTCTTATTTTCTTTAATTCAAAGGCAATTCCAAAACCAGAGAACGGATTTCTTATTTTATTTTTCCTTTTTATGGCGGCTGTAAGTCTTTGGAATTATGATACGGTGCGATGGACAGGTCTTGTTTACTCCTGTTTTTTCATTATCACGTTTGTTTTTTATGTCCCCTTCTTTAAACAATATTTGGACATTTCACGATTCAGACGACTCTTGAAAATTGTTTTTTACCTATACTTCGTTGGCTTAATTGCGGGACAATTGAATTATTATTTTGATTTTTTTGCGGGGCTTCACAGTTTTATGGGGCCGATGTTAGGAAGCTTTGGTATCGTTATAGAAAAGGATGGATTGCGTTTTTTTTCTCTTTCTTCTGAGCCATCTTATGCTGCGTTCATCGCAATTGTTATTTTCTATTCTTATTTGAAATTAGATTCTGATAATAACGCTCTTTATAAAAAAGAGAATATCGTAATGTTTTTTCTTCTCTTGTACATGATCTTCATGTTCAAAAGTGCATATGGCGTGATGCTGCTGGGATTGCTGGTATTGGACTACGTTGGGTTTTCAAGTACCATTGTGGTAATGGGCGTTGTGGTTATTGGAATATCAGCCATATTAATGGTCAACGAGGTGGATATAAAAGCGTTAAACAGGGTAGTCAATCTTATCCAGAAGATTGACTTGTCAGATCCTCATGGTCTCTATGCAATCGACTTTACTGCATACTACAGGGTAGCGCCGATGTTGCACTATGTTACTTCGGCCGACTTCACGGACTTCAATTTTCTCTTTGGGCATGGTCCTGGTGCTTCACGACTTTATGTTGTTCCTGAAATATATGGAGGATATATTGGAGGCGAATTTCTCGGTGGCTTTTTGCCAGCATTCTTGTTTGATTATGGTTTTATCGGGGGAATATTAATTTTCTGGTTCCTCTTGCGTCAGGTGCCTTCTTTTTTCTCCTTCCCAACGGCAGTAATTGGCTTGATGCTTTTAAATGCCAACCTGAATACCCAACTTTTTTGGTTAATAGCCTTGTGTTTCGCATTGTTAAAATTTTATTTGAAAAGCAGTCCTGCGCCGATTTATCAATTTGCAACTGAGCAAAAAAGCATTGTCTGATGAAGTTGCTGGTAGATGCCCACGTTTTTGACGACCTCAGCCAGGGAAGCAAAACCTATTTAAAGGGATTATACTCTTCCGTCCTTTCTTCTAATTCAAAGGACAATTTTTATTTTGCTACTAATACAGTAGCATCTTTTAAGAATGAGTTGGAGAATCATGCTAATGCTCATCACCTTCAATATTCAAGTCATAACAAGTTTATTCGATTGGGATTTGAAATTCCCTCATTGATAAAAAAGCACAAAATTGATTGGGCGCACTTTCAATATATTTCACCTATCAGAAAAATCTGTGCGGAGATCGTTACCATCCATGATCTTCTTTTTTTAGATTTTCCGGAATATTTCCCTCAGGATTACAGATTAACTAAGAATTTTCTTTTCAAAAGATCGGCCAGGCGCGCTAACTGGGTGCTGACCGTTTCTGAATATTCGAAACAAGCCTTAATAAAACATTACAATATAGATCCTGATAAAATAGTAATTACACCGAACGGTATTCTGGATTTTTTCCTGGCCCCTCAGTTGGCAATAAGTGACCTGGCCAATCGCTATAGTCTTGGCCGGTTTATTTTGTATGTAAGTCGGTTTGAACCTCGTAAAAATCAGCTGGGTTTATTGAAATCGTACTTGCAACTTGAATTGTGGAAGCAGGAGATTCAATTGATTTATGTTGGTGGTAAAGGAATTGAGACCCATGAATTTCGTAAGAACTATGAAACGCTTGATAAAAGGATAAAAGAAAATATTTTTTTTCTGGAAGATATTTCGCTCACTGATTTGAAATGGCTTTACGAAAAATGCGAACTGTTTGTTTATCCATCTTTTGCCGAAGGTTTCGGAATCCCTCCATTGGAAGCGTTAGCTTGCGGAGCAAATATAATTTGCTCGAATACTACTGCAATGTCGGAATTTCAATTTTTGGGAGAACGATTATTTGATCCGAACGACCAGGCGGTGATGACAGAAAAAATTGATTTTTATTTGAAAAATCCGACGTCGAATAGATACCTGGCAATAGATTATCTTAAAACGCACTATTCATGGGAAACAGCCGCCAGCCGGTTTCATACTTTATTCTTATAGGTTATTTTTTTAGGATTGCATAGGATGCAAAAAAACAAGGCAAAGAATACTATCCCTTTATTTGATTCAAGCACTGACTCTGAAAAGCTAAAACAGAGTAAAACCCACAGGAAAAAATGCATGTTGAAGTTCTGAGCTTTTCCGGCTGATATCCATCCGGTGATAAAAACAGCCGCCAGTAAACCTATCCCGATCAGTCCCAATTGAAGAAGAGTCATCACCCATTGATTATGGGCATCAAATCCAAGAAACAAATATTTATCAAGATGTACTTTAGTATACACTTTATCGAGATAGGCTTGCCCGTCACCGGTACCGACTCCTGTAATGAGGCGATCATCCGTGCGCAATTGATTGATTGAATTCCTCCAGAAGAAAAGCCGGAGGTTAAGACCCGTGAAGTCCTCCTGTTTTGTGATAGTGTCTTGCTGGGCAACTTTAAGGTTTCTTGTGAGCTCGGTGAAGCGATTAAGCGTGGTGGGATAAAGTACAAGAAGAGCCGCCAGTGAGAAAACAACTCCAGTCATGCACAGTAAATAAATTCTTTTAGAATAAATATTCTTAAAAAGAAGGTAGGCCAAACCTGTTATATAGGCGATTATTCCTGTCTTTGAAGAGATCACAACAAGTAATGTCAGTGAATAAACAATCAACAGTAGTATTAAGAAGACCTTCCCCGGTGAATTTGGAAAGTGGCGATATGCTGAATGAAGTAGCAAGAGGCTTCCGGTCGCAAAATAAATGGAGTAAAATACATATGGTATGCTCGCGAAATAATCCCGGTGAAAGGCCAGGGGATCGTAACATTGGATCAGGTTTTGAGTTGCCATACTCAGAAAAAACACACTACTGCCAATGGTGATAAGACCCATCCAGAGAACAAGCTCAGCCTTTTGATCAGCAGATAAGAGCTGAAGTGCCGGAAACAAAAATAAAGGAAGAATTAGTAATGTAACTTTCTTCTCAAGAACAAAAAGTCCATTGTTCATATCCTCCGAGGCCAACAATCCTGCTATGTGAAGAAGATAGAATAAAATTAACAATTGAATTGCGACGCTTGATTTCATTGACTCAAGTGTATGCCTGAACGTAAACAGCAGAAGACATAAGCCAAGCAGAATAAAAAGAGTAACGTTGCTTACTGTCAGGTCGAAAAATAAACCAGTATAGGCAAGGCAAACCCCCCCTGGCAAATATCGTAACACCTTCTCTCTCCAAACAGACATAATCCAAAGATATAAATTGATTTATCTTCTCTGCTTTGCAAAGGGGTTCTTGTAAAAAGTACCTCTATCTTTACCGACAAATTGAACCGGATGAAGATTGCATTGCTGGGAACGAAAGGAATTCCAAATAATTATGGCGGGTTTGAACAGTTTGCGGAATATTTATCAGTGCGCCTTGCTGCAAAGGGACATTCGGTTACAGTTTATAATCCTTCATTTCACTCCTTTCGGCAAAATGAATTCAACGGCGTAAAGATCGAAAAAGTCTATAGTCCTGAAAAACTGATAGGAGGGGCAGCCAACTTTTTATATGATCACCTGTGTTTGCAACATGCTTTGAAGCAGGATTACGACGTGATCTATGAAGCCGGCTATCACAGTGTAGCTCTCTCGTACAAACTGTTGGGTGTTAAGAAATGTACGAAACCGGTAATTATTACCAACATGGATGGCCTTGAATGGAAGCGCTCCAAGTGGAATTATGGAACCCGGCAGCTGATTAAGCGGCTTGAGGCAATAGCGGTGAGTGAATCACCTTATCTCATTTCAGATAACCCAGGAATCCGGCAATACTATCTTGATCAGTTTAATCGTGATTCGTTTTTTGTTCCCTACGGAGCCGATCCAGTTACGGATTTTGATTCAGGCCATCTCAGTAAATACAATGTTGCGGCCAACGGGTATTTTATGCTGATGGCACGGATGGAGCCTGAGAATAATGTCGAAATGATATTAGAGAGTTACACAAACTCAGGCCATAAGGCTCCCTTCATTGTGATAGGAGGCTTTGATAATAAATTTGGAAAAAAGATGTTCCAAAAATATTCGACGAAGGCACGTTTTGTTGGAGGAGTATATAATAAAGCTGAATTGGATTCATTGAGATATTTTTCAAAGGCTTACTTTCATGGTCATTCGGTAGGGGGAACTAATCCCTCACTGCTTGAAGCGATGTCTTGCAG
>JANYDR010000182.1 GCA_025363495.1 Cyclobacteriaceae bacterium
CAACTGGCAGAAGTATTTACCGCCAAGGTTTCAAAAGATCATGTTCTTTCCTGAGCTCTGGAGCGAAGAGGAAATATTTGAATGGGGAAAACCCGGGGTTGATTCGATGATGGCTTGATTCGGCGATTTGGTGATGAAATGCACGCTCATCACCGAATCAACCCATCCCCAAATCGATAAATTATCGAATCAATTATGTAGATTTGACCTGCGTAAACCCCTCGCTGTGAAGAAGTTTGTCTTGTTGGCGGCAGTGATAGTTTTCCCAAGGCTGGTTCTTGCCCAGAACGTTACACGCTATGTCTATTATGACGCAGCGAAAAAGAATATCAAGGAAATTTTTCAGGTAAAAGATACAATCCAGAATGTTCTTCAGGGTCGCTATATCTCATATTTCCTTAATGGAAATATGGAGTCCAAGGGCCAGTTTGTAAATAATGAAACAACAGGCGTTTGGGAATTCTATTTTGAAACCGGCAACCTTAGGATGAGAGGTATACTTCGTCAAAGTTCAAACTATGGTACCTGGGAGTATTTCTTTGAGAATGGTGTAAAGAGCATGGCGGGAACGGTGAATGGAAAAAATAAGGAAGGTGAGTGGAATATCTATTATGAAAGCGGAGAGTTGAAAGAGAAAGGTGATTATGTCGCTAACAGGCGAAATGGTCTGTGGCATACTTACTTTGAGGACGGGACCAGAAGGGGAGAAGTTGAATACATTGATGACCATGGCAGATACACTGAATACTATCATTCTGGAAAAGTATACGCTGAAGGACCAAGAGTTGGCGCTAAAAATGCTGGACACTGGCGCTACTTTGCTGAAGATGGCACACTACAAAGTGAAGGTGAATATGTAAATGGAAAGAAGAGCGGAGAATGGAAACAATATTTTCCTTCTGCTAAAGTTTCCTCTTCCGGACAATACGAAAATGATGAAGCGGTAGGTACGTGGAAGTATTTTTTCGAAGATGGAACAGTGAGTTCTACAGGGGAATTTGTTGGAGGGATGAAGGACGGATACTGGAATAGCTTTAATAAAGACGGTTCATTGAAAAGCGAAATCACATACGTTAATGGAACTGGAGAATATCGTGAGTACTATCCCGGTAAAAAACTTAAAACAAAAGGCCAGATTGTGGATGGAAAATATGACGGAAAATGGCAGTATTATTCAAAAGACGGAAAAGTAGATGGTGAATGTGATTTTGATAAAGGTAAGGGTACTTACAAAGGCTATTATTCCAGTGGAACACTTCAGACAAAAGGTTTGATGGAGGATGACTTACGCGTGGGGACCTGGGAATTATATGAGCCTGATGGGACACTTTCAGGTTATTATAAACCATTTTATGAGAATAATGAGCTGGCTGGTGAGATTAATGCATTAATTAATAAAAGTAAGGCAACAGCACCAATTGCCCGTTCGGCTCGACGGCAGGGATTCTACTATTTCCAACCCCGTTTTCCTGAATACAGAAGTGTCATTATTTCAGGAAATCCGATGCTTTCATTTATCGGCCGTATGCCGTTGGCGATTGAGTTTTATAATCAACAACGTCTGGGACATGAATTTGAGTTTGAAGGTATACGCTCACCTTTTTTCACCGCAGATTCTGAAGTACCGGAGGGAAAGGTTTTTCAACGAGGATATTCAATTGCGTTGAAACAAAAATTCTACAACAATTTGAAGACTGGCATGTGGTATTTTGGTCACGAAGTGCGGTTTACAAATATTGGATATTTCAATAACATGAGTTCACTGAAATCTTTTGGTGGTAATCAAGTCACGGCCAGTGCTTCTGAGCAGCGTGCCGAATATGGTGTAATGCTTGGCACTCGTCTTATGCAAAAGAATGATGGTGACGGCTTCACAATAGATGCTGTTATTGGATATGATATTGGTTATCGGATGTTTGATGTGGAGCCGGCATTTCAGAGCGTGTTCAATAATCTTAATCAGAATAGTTTTTCACAGAGTTTCCGCTTTGGATTGAATTTTGGCTATTCGTTTTCGTTTGATGGACGGAGATAAGCAGAGAGCTGAAAGCCTAAAGCTCCTCATTTAAAGGGTAAGACCTTTCGTGATATATGAATAAACAGATAGAATTAATACTTACGCCTCAGGAAGGGTTCGACCAGGAGCTTTTTCAGCATACCGTTTCAGATAAGCTTCATATTTCTTCAAACAGTGATCAGGCTTTTCGGTTGATTCGGAGGTCGATTGATGCACGAAGCCGCAACGCAGTTGTCAAAGTTTTGGTGGAGATTATTTCAAAAGAAGAAGTTGGGAAATCAATTTCTTATAAACGAGAATATCCTGATGTTTCACAATCTAAGGCAGTTATTGTTGTAGGTGCTGGTCCCGCCGGTTTATTTGCTGCCTTGAGATTGATCGAGGATGGGATTAAACCTATTGTAATTGAACGCGGGAAGGACGTTCAAACACGCCGCCGTGATATCGCAGCGATCAATAAAGATCATATCGTAAATCCCGAATCAAACTACTGCTTTGGTGAAGGAGGAGCCGGCACTTATTCAGATGGCAAGCTTTATACCAGGTCTACCAAGCGAGGTGATGTAAATAAAGTATTGGAAATTTTGGTTGCCCATGGAGCAAGTGAAGATATATTATATGATGCTCATCCGCACATTGGTACTAATAAACTTCCACAGCTCGTTAAGGAATTACGGGAAAGCATTTTGCAGGCGGGCGGAGAAATTCACTTTAATACCAAGGTTACTGGTTTTATTATTTCGTCAAATCAGATCACGGGTATTCAGACGCTGGGGGGGGATAAAATATCCGGTGAAGCGGTTATTCTGGCAACAGGTCATTCTGCCAGGGATATTTTTGAATCGCTCCATGAGAAAAAGATTCTCATCGAGGCGAAACCCTTTGCATTAGGAGTAAGAGTTGAGCACGCTCAGCAGTTGATTGACAAAATACAATATCATTGTGATACTGATCGTGGACTTTATTTACCAGCCTCATCATATTCACTTGTGCATCAGGCAACTGTGGCAAATAATCAAGTCGGTGTTTTTTCTTTTTGCATGTGTCCCGGTGGATTTATTGTTCCTGCAGCCACCGCTCCAGGCGAAATTGTTGTGAATGGCATGAGTCCTTCAAGGAGGGATTCAAAGTTTGCCAACTCGGGCATTGTAGTAGCCGTTGAAACTTCTCATTTTAAAAAATTTGAGAAGTATGGTCCGCTTAGTGGACTGTATTTTCAAAAAGAGGTAGAGCAGCGCGCTTGTGAAGTTGCGGGAGGAAAACAATCGGCACCTGCCCAACGCCTTGTTGACTTTGTTGAGGGAAAGATTTCCTCTTCATTGCTGGAAACTTCTTATCAGCCGGGACTTGTATCTTCTAATGTGGGCGAGCTTTTCCCAAAATTCATCACGGAAAGTTTACGTCAGGGATTTAAAAACTTTGGAGAGAAGATGAAAGGCTATCTTACGAATGATGCACAAGTGGTAGGTGTGGAGAGCAGAACTTCGTCACCCGTGCGCATTCCTCGTGATAAAGAGCTTCTGGAGCATCCACAGATAAAAAGATTGTTTCCGTGTGGGGAAGGAGCAGGCTATGCCGGTGGTATAGTGTCTGCGGCATTGGATGGAGAACGATGTGCGGCGGTGATTTCCAAAATGATTGCAAAATGAATAAGAAGACTGTTATAATCGGAGCTACTACAAATCCTTCACGTTATGCATATCTGGCTTCAGAAATGCTGACACAGTATGGTCATCCAATTGTCCCGGTAAGTATAAAAAAAGGTGAAGTTTTGGGTAACGAAATCCTTGACCTTCGCTCAAAGCCGGAGATTAAAGATGTTGATACGGTTACTCTTTATATTGGTCCCCGCCATCAGCCTGAATGGTATGATTATATTCTAAGTCTGAAACCTAAGCGGGTTATATTTAATCCAGGTACAGAAAACAATGAGTTCATTGATAAAATAAATAAGTCAGGAGCGGAGGCACTGGAGGCGTGTACGTTGGTTATGCTGCGGTCGGGACAGTACTAAGTTCTAGGTTCTGAGAAAAGATCATCAGAAGTGAGTAATTTGAAAATTCTTTAAATTTGGAATTGATCTATTAAGTGTGCCGCCCGGAACCTAGAACTCAGAACCCAGAACCTCTAGTACTTCGCAATAGCACTCAGATAAATAATCTTCCATTTTCCATCCTTGTCTTTTTCAAGCACACGAGTCTCAGAAGAAATATCTACATCCATTTCATCTGTTGCTTTCTGAATGAAGCGTACATAGGCTCCCTTACCATATACTTTTATCTCTAACCACTCCCTGTCTATTTTTGATTTGGATGGTTTCATAGTTTGAAAATATTCATTGAAATTTTTTTGAATGTTTTCTGTTCCCTCTATAAAACTTCCACCGGTAGAATCGGCATACGACCAATATGTGTAGGGTGCCTTTAGCCAGTTGACTTCCCAGTTTTTATGGTCGACGCCAAAAAATGCAGTAGTTTCTTTTTCGATAACGGCCTTGATCGCCGCTTTTTCGTCTTGAGAATAGCTTAGAGTTGTGGCCAACAGAATGGTGCAGGTCAACAAAATGGTGGTTATCTTTTTCATACAGGTAGATTATTTGGTGGGTATACTAAATATAGCAGAAATCGATTGAAATTGCTCATTTTGGGTGATTTTTTTGTTAGGAATAAATTGCAGAAGGTTACAGTTTCGGCGCTCCCTCCTTAAATCGATTATAATGAATTTCAATTTTCCAATTTCTGATTTCCAACCCATGGCAAAGTATTCCCAAACGGGTACATTTAGATACTTAAAAGCAGCACATGTTGACAGATGAAAAACTGATTCGATTAAAAGATTTTCTGGTAAAGCCAGAGACATCAATCAAACTGGAGGATTATGACACCTCTTATACTGGCAAGACACTCAACAAGGAGGAAGCAGAAACGCTCCTCGATATGAGCCGGCGTAAATTGTCAAAAATACAGGATGAATTATATGCCCATAACCGTCATTCGATATTGATTATTTTTCAGGCTATGGATGCGGCCGGTAAGGATGGTGCCGTTAAGCACATTATGTCCGGATTCAACCCGCTTGGTGTAAAAGTTTATAGTTTCA
>JANYDR010000194.1 GCA_025363495.1 Cyclobacteriaceae bacterium
GGAACCTGTTATGCCAGTCGTGTGTACTTCTTTAAGTAGTCCGGCTTTCGCAAGCGGCATTAATCCCAATTGAATAGTGGTAGCAAAGCACCCTGGATTGGCAATGTTACTGGCTTTTTTTATCGCCTCACGCTGAAATTCAGGAAGTCCATAAACAAACTCGCGACCGCTTACCTTATCTCCCAGGCGAAAGTCATTTCCCAAGTCAATAATTTTAACAGACGCTGGAAAAGTATGTTCGCTTAGTAATTTTTTACTCTCGCCATGACTTAGACAAAGAAACAGTACGTCAACGGGTTTGTCAATTGCTGCCGTGAACTTTAGATCAGTCTCACCGTTTAAATCGGCATGTGATTCATACAAATACTTTTCAGCCTGACTTCGACTTTGTACAAAGACTAACTCAACCGAAGGATGATTCAGCAGTAATCGTACTGTTTCTCCGCCGGTGTAGCCTGCGCCGCCTATGATTCCTGCTTTTATTTTTAGATTGTTCATCTTGTTAAAAGCCTTAAGCCTAAAGTTGAAAGCTTAAAGCCAGAGTTAATTAATTTAATAAGTTGGTCATTTCAATTTTGAGTACTCAAGTTTTACACTTTCAGCTTTCCGCTTTCAACCTCTTCTTTCACTTGATGATAAATTCCCACCTGGTTCCCAAATATCTTTGTAAACCCCTTCACGTCATCTCCGGTCCAGCCAAGGTTCATCTCACCGTATTTTCCGAATTTAGCAGACATCAGATCATAAGCTGACTGGATACCATTAACAATGAAACGGTACGGATACAAGGTAACAGAAACTTCACCCGTTACGTGCTGCTGCGAACTTGCAAGAAAAGCTTCCATATCGCGCATGATCGGATCAAGATACTGGCCCTCATGAAGCCAGTTGCCATAAAATTGGGCAAGCTGATCTTTCCAGCTCAACTGCCATTTGGTAAGCACGTGTTTCTCAAGGGCATGATGTGCCTTGATAATGAGGACCGGAGCAGCTGCTTCAAAGCCGACTCTTCCTTTGATACCAATAATGGTATCTCCAACATGAATATCGCGACCAATTCCATACGGCCCGGCGATTGTCTGAAGATGCTGAATTGCTTCTGAAGGATGATTGAATCTCTTTCCGTTGATCGTAAATAATTCTCCTTTTTCAAATCCAAGTGTTACGGTCTCATTCTCCTTTTTCGTCATTTGAGTTGGCCACGCTTCCTCAGGAAGCATTCCCATCGAATTGAGTGTTTCTTTTCCACCAACCGAAGTTCCCCATAGTCCTTTATTGATAGAGTACTTAGCCTTTTCAAAATTGTAGATTACTCCTTTGGATTTGAGGTAGTCGATTTCTGCCTCACGACTTAGCTTCTTGTCGCGAATCGGCGTGATGATCTCCAGGCCAGGACCGAGAATTTGAATGACCATGTCAAATCTCACCTGGTCGTTACCGGCGCCAGTGCTGCCATGAGCTACAGCATCCGCGCCGATTGCCACGGCGTAGCTGGCTGCGGCCAACGCCTGCGACATGCGTTCAGCACTTACGCTCAACGGATATGTTCCGTTCTTAAGTACATTTCCAAAAACGAGATACTTTATAACCTTTTCGTAATAGTTCTTGGTTTCTTCAACAGCCTTGTGGGAAGCAACGCCCAACGCCAACGCGCGCTTTTCAATTTCAGCAAGCTCCTCTTTTGAAAACCCTCCGGTGTTCACCGTGAGAGTGTGAACCTCATACCCAAGGTCTTTTGATAAATAAATAGCGCAGTAGGAGGTATCCAATCCACCGCTAAAGGCCAATACGACTTTCTTTTTCATGCTTTAAATAATAATTTCAAATATACCCACGCCTTTCGGGTGAGTATATTTTTATATGAGATAGTTAAAATTCTTGTGGATTGATGGCGAATGCTACCAGAAAAACAGGAAGCTGAGGATTGAATTTTTCCTTTCTTCCGTTTCTCCTTCACCTTCTTTTTTGCGCCAGCCCTTCAGCATTACAAACTGCTTCAGTCTCATAAAGCGTTCATAGATCCTGGAATTCTGAGCAAACTCCCTGCTCTCCCTGGCAACAGGCACCGGAACAAGGGAAGCAGCTTTGGCAGCCTCTTCAGCCGCTTTTTCAGCCGGATCGTAGAGCATAGCAGTGCACATACAGTTCTTGCGATCCTTGCTCATGAGTATCTCGTAGTTCACACAGCTTCTGCAGCCCTTCCAGAACTCTTCATCATTGGTAAGTTCTGAATAAGTGACTGGCTCGTAGCCGAGGTCTGAGTTGATCTTCATTACAGCAAGACCGGTAGTGAGGCCGAAAATTTTAGCATCAGGAAATTTCTTCCGCGAAAGCGCAAAGACTTTGTTTTTGATTTCTTTGGCTACACCAGACTTACGGAAAGCGGGTGAAACTATAAGGCCAGAGTTTGCTACGTATTTCTCGTGCTCCCAGGCTTCGATATAACAAAAGCCAACCCAAGTACCATCTGGAGTGACAGCAATGACGGCCTTGCCCTCATCCATCTTCATCTGAATGTATTCGGGTGACCGCTTGGCTATTCCCGTTCCGCGGGCTTTGGCCGATTCTGCCATCTCAGTAGTGATGATGTCGGCATATTTTTTATCGTCCGGAGTTGCCTCTCGGACTATGATGTTCTGATCCACTATAAGTAATAATTGAATTAAGAGAAAAACGAAAAGAAAGTACAAAAAGCGTTCCTGCCGAAGCAGAATTGCTATTCAGTGTACGCCTGAAGTATCAAATCCTGATTTGCCTTCGGAAACTTCTGATCACTATGGGAAGTGAATTGAACCAGCTGCGGAGCAGGCTATCGAAAGAGCCTGTGGACGCTGCAAAGGTGAAGTTGTTTTTCAATTTCGTTGTTACAAGTTAAACGGTAGTTGCGTTGTAAACTTCTAATAAGATTTATACAAAAATAAGGGATAAATAAGTTACTACGCTAATATTTCTTTAACGATTTTTAAATCAAAAAGATTTCATGCTAAAGTAAATCTTGAAGTCATACCTTGTGCGTACTTATATTAATGGAAGAATTTCTTCATCAATACGGTTACATAGCACTCTCAATAGGTACTTTCCTGGAGGGTGAAACGGCAATCCTGGTGGCATCATCACTGGTGAACAGTGGCTTCTTTGAATGGCCCTACACGGTTGTATTTGGCTTTTTTGGGAGTTTTGTGAGTGATTGGCTTTACTTTATCATTGGCCGGCTTAATGGAAAATATTTTGTTGACAAGCGTCCTAACCTCAAGACAAAGCTTCAGCCCGCACAAAACTTTTTCAAAACACATCGACTGCAAATTCTTTTTAGTTACAGGTTCCTCTATGGCTTCCGCATCATTTTGCCGTTGATGATTGGCATGAGCGACATTAAATTATTGCAGTTTTTTGGCTATAGCATTGCCGCGGGCATGATTTGGGCAACTACCGTGAGTTCGGTGGGTTACGTCGCTGGGGTGATTTTTGAGTTAACACCCGCGTCATTTGAGGATAATGTGCTATTCATCGTGCTTGGCTTCTCTGCTTTTGGATTGCTCGTTGGTTACTCGGTTAAGAGGTATGCGGAGAAGAGGATGGGAGTTCCACAAGTGCAAAGTGATATCCGATCATAATAATTCCATGATTACAAAATTGAATTTTCGGATGGGTTATGGAGGGTATTAGGCATTAGGAAGCGCCCGAACGGATGCCGCTTTAACATAACTTTTTTTAAACCTCCGGCTGCATTTTACGGCAGAGGCGCAGAGGGTTCTTTAAATACAAACAGAAAAAAGGAGCGCAGAGTCGATAGTGTATTAAGGTGTTCCCTTGCGAGCTTCACTCTTGTTTAAGACTTAAGTTTACTTAGTAGAAGTTCTAATTCAAATGCGAAGCACGCAGCGCAAGACTCAACTTAAACTGCGACTCTGCGACCTCAATTCATTTTTTAGCGCTGGCAGAAAAGCTCTGCGCCTCTGCCGTAAAATGCCGCCGGATGGATTCATTTTCTCGGTATTTGATTAAATAAGATTTGAACCAACACTTGCCAATAATATAATAATTATGCTTGTTAAATTAGCACTAGACTTTATTCGTAATGTAAAGTATTCGCCGGATTCGACATCGCTGCTTTAATCGTTTGAATACTTACGGTCAGGAGTGCTATAGCGATAGCCAATATGGCCGTTCCGGCATAGACAAGTACATTCATATCGATATGATACGCAAAGGTGTCAAGCCAACGGCCCATAAAAATCCAGGCTATTGGCCAGGCTACAAGGTTGGCCACAAGAATCAGTGTAACAATCTCCTTTGATAGGAGAGTTAGAATGTTCGGCACTGTAGCGCCGAGTACTTTGCGAATGCCGATCTCTTTGATTCTTTGCATGGTATTGAAGGTGGCCAACCCAAATAATCCAAGGCAAGCGATGAAGATTGCAAGACCCGAGAATATCGAGAAAAGCTGACTCTGTTTTTGTTCATCCTGATATAATCTATCGTAACGGTCTGACAGGTATTGATACTCAAAGGGGCGATTTGGCAAAAATTCTTTCCAGACTTTTTCCAGGTAGGAAATACCTTCCTGAAAATTGTCTCCCGAAATATTAATGGTTAGGTCGCTATACCTGTTCCCCTTTACCGGAAAGAAAACAATTGGTATGATCCGCTGATGAAGCGATTCAAAATGGAAATCTTTTACAACCCCGATTAATTTCCCTTTTACCCCATTGTACTGAAAGTCCTTATTTATCCCTTCCGATGGGTCATTCCATCCATATTCCCGCGCTGCTGTCTCATTGATAACAAACGCCAGAGAGTCATCTGTTTTGATCGATTTATCAAAGTCGCGACCAGCCACAAACTCCATCCCGTAGGTCTTAAAAAATTCCGGATCGGTTGTTACCATTTTTGTTGTAACTCCAGTGTTCACAAGACTGTCGCCTTTCATAATCAAAGGAGGTCCGGCACTATTTAAAAGCCTGTTGGTAGGAACGAGAGTTGAGCGCCCGACATTCTTTATAAGCGCCGACTTTGTTAATTCATTATAAAAAGCATCATAGGTACCCGAGAGCTCTCTATAATATTGTACAGTAACCATCCTGTTTTTATCATAACCAAGATTACTTGAGTTGAGAAAACCTAACTGCTGATATATAATGACGGTTGAAATAATAAGGAATGTCGATATCGCAAATTGAGCTATAACCAATGCTTTACGGATTCCGCCTTTTCCCTTTGAGATGCCTTGCTGTCCTTTGAGAACAAGCGCGGGGTTGTATGCGGAGATTACAAATGCAGGATAAATTCCGGCCAATAATCCCACAAAAATGGCGAATCCAACTAATCCTATAACTACCTGCCACTGCTGAATTGACAATGTTTTGGATGTAAACTGATTAAGCCAATCGATGGACATGAAAGAAAATATCGCGGACAATACCATTGCAAGCATCGCGATTAGAATTGATTCACTTAAATACTGATTGATCAGTTGATTTTTGAAAGCGCCGACAGCTTTGCGAAGTCCAACTTCTTTAGCTCGTTTTGTTGCGCGTGCAGTGGAGAGGTTGACAAAATTGAAACAGGCAATCAGAATTATAAATATTCCGATAGTACTCATGATATAAACATTCGTCATGCTTCCACCTGCTTCCAACTCATCATCGAGATGTGAGAGAAGATGAATATCGGTCACTTTCTGTACGTTCAATCGTGTGGTTTGAGATGCAACAAATGTGGGAGCAGCGCCGAAATTTGCGATTGCATACGGTCCGAAATGCTTATCGAGGAATGCTGGCATTTGAGCCTCAAGTTTTTTTGGATCAGCGCCTGCTTCGAGAAGTATATAGGTGCCAAAGGAATTGTTACCCCAATTGGTTTCAAGCCCCTTTCTTCCATAGATCGTGCTGTCATTGAGCGTGCTGAAAGAAACAAGGAATTCAGGATGCCAATGAGATTGATGAGGAAGATCTTTGTATACGCCTGTTATTTCAAGGTCATACTTATCATTTCCCCTGAGTTGCTTGCCAATAATATTAGTCGTTCCGAAATATTTTTCAGCAGCGGATTCAGAAACGGCGATAGTAAAAGGTCGCTCCAATGCCTGACCTTGATTTCCTGAAATAAAACTGAAATCGAAAATTTTAAAAATGTTTGGTTCTGCTACAAATACGTATTCCTCTCTGAATACTTTTTTCAATTCTCCATTTTCTTCCAACCCCAAAACGTAATTGAAATTGACCGTACGGGCCATTATTTCAATCTCCCCGAAGTCATTTTTTGCGAGGGGTCCGATAGGAGGTGCCACATTTCCCAAACGAAGATTGATTGATCCATCCTGTGATAAGAAATCGCGTGTAATACGGTAGGTTCTGTCGGCATGCGAATTGTATTGATCATATCTCAATTCATCTGCCACATACAAATAAATCATCAGCGCGCAACTCATGGCCAATGCAAGCCCAGCGATATTGATAAAAGCAGTCAACTTGTTTCTGAAAATGCTTCTGAACGCGGCTTTAAGATAATTTTTGATCATGTGCCTATGGATTTAAGAATGGAAAACGCACCACTATTTAACTACTACATAACGACTCAACTTATTTGCAATGGATGCTTATCGTTTACAAATAATTTGATTTTGAATTGAAACAAATTTCAATCCAAAGTAAAAAGCTGAAAAATAAGGTTTGCTGAAAGGTTGGGAGGAAAGCGAGTGTTCAAAGGTGTACGACCGTGTGCGTTAGTGGACTATCTCTTGAGCCGTCAGAAGTTTCTTTTTGTCATTTGCCAGAAAGTTGGGAATTACAACTATGAATTCGGTACCCTTACCGTATTCAGAGTGAACTGAAATGGTACCATTTATCTTCTGGATAGCCTGCTTGACAATATATAATCCCAATCCTGAACCTGAACTATTCGCTGTAGCGCGATAGAACATATCAAATATTCTTGGCTTTGCATCCGCAGGAATGCCTTCACCGTTGTCGCTCACTCTAATTTCAGCCGAAGTTGAATTGCACTTTATTTGAACTTCAATAAAGGGATCTTCTTTTCTTAGATCGGAGTATTTAAGAGAATTTGATATGAGGTTATTTAATATGATCTCAAGTCGGCTGCTTGCGGTATGAAATTCTCCTTTTTGTTTTACGGAGATATTTTTCCTGATCCGGCTACCATTTTCAAGAAATTGAAGCTGTTCGAAAGTGGCTTGTAATAATTTTTCGAAGTCAACGGACTCAATATCTACCGGCAATCTGGTGTTGCGTGAGTGGTCTACAATGTCTTTTATGAAATGATCCAACCTGAGAAGGCTTTTCTTCTGCATATCGAGAAGGTGCGCCATATTGCCGGTAGATATTGAGTCCGTTGACTTCGAAAAATTATTACAAGCCACTTTCGAACAGCTTCAATTTCTTGAAAATGGTAGCCGG
>JANYDR010000204.1 GCA_025363495.1 Cyclobacteriaceae bacterium
TAAAAGTCTTCAAATATCAATTTTTCCTGAAAATGAGTTTTTAAGGGACGACTAAGTATCCAATCTTCAGAGCTCAATTGCCAGCCCTCTATTTTAATTGACGGTATTGAGTTCTTTTCAAAAGTCAAAATAAACAGCGCAGGTCCGGAAGGTTCTGTTTCTGAGAATTCAGAAATGTTTTTGAATGAAAATGAATTTAAGTAGGAAACTACAGCGGATGAATCAGCTAGTTCATTTGCCGTGAGCCACCTTCGATCCTTTTTCTCAATCATAAAACTGCTATCTCCAGGGTATTGAAAAGTAATTTTTGTGATTGAATCTGTTTTAATCCTCGTAAAACTTTTATCTCTCCAATCATTGAAGCCCCGGTTGAACTGTGATTCAAGAAATCCATCGACGGCATAAACCTCGTCCTCACTACTGAGGCGTACGTAGGTTGAACTACCTCCGAAAGTCCCACCAGGACCCTGTGAAAAACTTGTCCTACCAATCCAAATATCGGCTGCTACCGAGTTATCGCCCATTACTTTTACATGGGTTCCGGTGCTGTCACCAACATTGAATTCATTCCACTTCTCTTTTTTTCTTGATATTATTCTTTGTGGTCGCAGTGACATTAACGACCGAAGAGCTGTGTAATAACTTCCCTGTTCAAGGCGACCACTGCGATCTCCACTTTTTAACGTCCAGGCTTTCCCTTTACGTACAAGATGAACTTCTCTGGTGCGCTCACGGGCCGGCCAAATGATTAATTCTGTCACTTTGGATGAATCAATTGAAGTAAGGTTTTCCGGAAGATTTCTCTCCATAGTGGGTGATCTGAAAATCCTGATGGTTGCAAAAACTAAGATCAATGCTCCAAACGCGACAATCAATATTCTGTTATTAGCGTTCTTCATAATTCTCACTCATTCTTCTTAATCGTATCATTCTATTCTGCTGAACCCGAACTAAACCGTAACCAATTACAAGAATGATAGGCAACAGAAAATTTCCGTATTTCAAAGCGGACTTAGTGCTATCGTCCAATGCCACAATGGGTCGCGAAGTAACATCCTTTGTACGCAGTTCGATAAGGCCTGTATCGTCAGAAAGCCAGTCAATTGAATTGACCACAAAGCTCACATTGTCTAGTTGCAACCTTCTGGGCTGTTGACCCGATCCATTCACGATAAGGTCACCATCGCCAATGATTACCATTTTTCCGGAACCATTCCCTGACAACTTTCCCTCTACAACTCCTGCCACAGGAATATTATTCATTGGAAAGTCCGTATTAGCCCATTGTTTATTAATGTCGAACATAACAGGCGCTTGCTGTTCACCCGACTGCTCTGACGTAAAGGCCAATGGTGTAAATCGACGTGACGTATCTCCAACATAGTTAACGGGGCTTACGAATTCAAACAAAACGCTTTCCAATCCTTTACCGATAGGATGCTTGGAAAATTTTGAAACAAGGGGAAGAAAAGGAAAGGAAACCTGACTCTGCATTGTAAAAAATCCTTGTTGTTGCTGGACTTTAACCGAGCCACATTTTGTGTCTACGACGAAGGAATTCCCAACCATTATACCTTTTTGAGCAAGCCAATTTTCAAGCCCCGTGGAAACAGGTACCCCATACGAGCGCTGCAAATCACCCGTCACGCGATTAATCGCAACCAGTAATCGGCCACCGCGCGAAAGAAAAGCATCAATTTTTTCAAACTGAACTGATGGTATTGAATCCATGGGACGGATAATAGCCAGCGTTTTTATCGTGGCTGGAATATCCACAGAATCAATTTTTACCTCCTGTACATTGTATAAGACAGCAAGCTGTTCAGTGGCTTGTCCCATCTCTTCTAATGAAGGCTCGCCATGCCCCTGAAGAAATCCAACAACAGGTTTATTAACAACCGAAAGCTTTCTAATCGCTGTTGAAAGTGCATATTCCATCGCAGCCCCTGGTTGGACAAAGGGAATGATTTCTTTCTTTTCTCCCAACGCCACGGTGGCCCCCAAAAAGGCCTTTTGCTGCTTCACCTGATCTTTTTCGCGAACATTGATCATTACCGGTTGAATACCATTCTGAATTGCTTGTTTCTCTGTTTCTTCATTTTCATTGGGATTCACGAATTCAAAAGCAATCATTTCATTTGACCGGCTCACATATTCGATGAGTAGATCCTGGAAGTCCTCGCGCGTTTTACCAATACTCGCCGGAAGATCTTTAGAGAAGTAAGCTTTCACGGTGACAGGATCCTCCAGGTCTTTCAGAATGTTCAGTGTAGCATCACTAAGAGTATATTGCCTGGTATCGGTTAAATCAAGACGGAAATGAAGTTCGTTCGATAAAAAATTGATCACCAATACTATACCGACTATTAGAGAGGTCGTAATTAGTAATTTCTTTTTCATACCTGCATTAATTCATATTTCGTTTGGTTAAAGACAATTCCGATAAAAAAAGTCCAATAAAAATTATAGATCCGAAATAGATAAGATCGCGGCTATCTACCACACCGCGTGATATGCTTTCAAAATGATTTGTAATACTAAGCTGTGATAATAGTTTAGATCCAAATCCAGTGAAATTTCCGGCCAGTATATCAAAGATGATGTGAAAAAATAAGCCTATGGTGAGCGCAAGTAAGAACGCAACAATTTGATTGGTAGTGATGCTGCTGGCATATAATCCAATGCTGATATATGCTGCACTCAAAAGTGCCAGTCCAATATAGCCGCAAATAATTTCTCCTGCATCTATATTACCAATGATGGAAAGTGTGATTACATAAGGAGCTGTAAATAGCAAGGCAATGATGACCAACAAAAAAGCTGAAAGAAATTTTCCATATACTACTTGGCGGTCTGTTACTGCTTTAGTAAGCAATAACTCAATCGTCCCACTCTTTTTTTCTTCTGCCAGCAAACGCATGGTCAGAGCGGGGGCAAAGAAAAAAAGAGTCCAATAGGCGACAGAAAAAAATACCTGCAAACTTGCCTGACCGGTCATAAAAATATCAGACCCATATAACCATGTGAAAAATCCACTGAACCCCAGAAAAAGAATGAGGAGTATGTAAGCAATCAGCGAATCAAAATAAGACTGGAGTTCTTTTTTTGCAATTGTCCACACTGTATGCATATCAATTCAACGTTAAATTTCTGAAAATGTCTTCCAGCCTGGTCTCAAGAGGAATGAGTTCACTAAGCATCCAGCCCTTTTGAACACATAGTGTAAAAATCTCACGCTTTGAGGAGAAACCTGTATTACTCTGTACTTCAAAGCGGTTCTGGCTTTTGTCTACCAATTCAACCAGGTCCACCGTTTTGATTCTCCTGAGTTCGCGCATGATCTCTTCTGCGGCGCCGTCTTCAATCTTTACTTTTAAAATTTCCTGACCGGCTGCCTGTCTTCTCAAATTTTCAGCGGTGCCGTTAGCAACAATTTTTCCCTTATTGATAATCAAAATACGATCACACGTTGCCTCAACTTCCGGAAGGATATGAGTGCTTAGCACCACCGTTTTTTCCTTACCAAGTTGCCTGATAAGTTTCCGAATCTCGACGATCTGATTAGGATCAAGTCCGGTGGTCGGTTCGTCCAAAACCAGAATCTCAGGATCATGAATCATTGCCTGGGCAAGCCCAACCCGCTGGCGATAACCCTTAGAAAGCTCGCCGATTTTCTTGTGTTTCTCCGGATTGAGCCCACAAACTGCAACCATCTCACGCACCCGTAAGTCTATCTGGTTTTTTTTCATTCCCTGTAGGGCCGCACAAAATTCCAGGTAATCAATCACCTCCATATCAAGATAAAGAGGATTGTTCTCCGGCAGGTAACCGATATGGCGCTTGAACTCATCACTTTGCCCACGAACTGATCTTCCCCCCAGAAGAATATCTCCTTCACCAAGAGAAAGGTATCCGGTAATCATTTTCATGGTAGTACTTTTCCCTGCTCCGTTAGGACCTAAAAACCCGAGTACCTCCCCCGGTTTTACCTCGAACGAAATATTATCCACGGCCTTCTGATTGCCGTACTTCTTTGAGAGGTTTTCTATTTGAATATCCATAATCTAGCCGCTCAGGATTTTTTTGCAAAAATATATTTTCTGTAAAAAAAGAAAAGCCCCTTACGGGGCTTTTTTTTAGAACACAGATTTTCAATTATTTACTGCCTTATTAACCATTTCACAAAGAACACAACGCCTATCAAGAGTGCAATTCCACCAATGATATAGAATGCGTCGCCACTGATAATAAGTGCGACGAGACCAACTGCGCCAAAGATAGCAGCAAGTTTCAGGTCATGATCCATCCCCTGAGTTGCATGAATTGACTGTCCTGAATCAGCTTTTTTACTTGCCATGTAAGATTTCAATTCAGTCTTCAAATGATGACGGAGTTCTTTTCTCTCTGACTTGCTCATTTGTAAATATGTCTTTTCTACAGTGGCAACCGGTACTGCCGCAGGCTCGACAACAACCGGAGAATGCTCGACCGGTTGATCAGAAATGGAAGCCGTCAGTTGCTGAGGATCAACCGCCAGTGGAGACACTTCTTTTGAAGGCTTTGATTGTTTTTTACCAGCATAGTAATTGGTATGATCGAAATAGTAGGAATATTTCGGGGCAGAGCATGAGGCCAGCACAACAATGGCCAACAAGACAGTAATGTTAATTTTCATATTTAACTGAATTAGTGGTTTTTCTTTGATCTAAAAATACGGTTGAAGAAGCGTTTCTCAAAGTCCCAGAAGAAACGGAGCTGTCCAAACAAGAAACCGTAGACCAGTAAGAAAACGTTGTAGATCGGCAAAATCAAAATATAATACGCAATGCTGGCCCACAGGGGCATTGGATTATTATTGAATAAATATGAAAAAACAGGTCGCTTAATGAACAATACTGTAAGTCCGGTGCATGCAAACACGGCTAATATGAGTATTACCTGAAAGGCACCCTTAACTTTCCAACGTGCCTGAAGTGTATCGATCCAGCTCAAAGTAATTATGATGAAAGTCGAAAATAATAATTATTTGGCATCAAAATCATTCCACCATTTCTTGTTTGGCGTAGCTGCCTCGATCCGCATCTTTTCTTTTTTCACAGGATGAATAAAGCTAAGGCTGCGTGCATGGAGCGCAATACTTCCATCACCTGTAGTGATGGATGAACCGTATTTCAAATCGCCCATAATCGGACATCCAATACTGGACAACTGCACGCGGATCTGATGAGGTCTTCCTGTTACCGGTCGTACTTCCAGCAAATACATATCATTCCTTTTTGAGATGAGTTTATAACTAAGCTCCGAATGCTGGGCGTCTGCCGTCTCCTTTCGGAAAGCGGTAGATTTATTTTTTTTTTCATCTTTTCTTAACCAGTGAATAAGGGTGTCTTCAGCTTTGGCTGGCTTTTGATCGGTAATTGCCCAATAAACTTTTTGCGTTTCGCGCGAACGAAACAACTCATTCATACGCGCAAGTGCTTTTGAAGTGCGTGCAAAAACCACTACCCCACTCACAGGCCTGTCGAGACGATGTACAACTCCCAGGAATACTTCACCTGGTTTATTATACTTCTCTTTGATATACTCCTTCCCCAATTCAACCAATGCCTTGTCACCAGTCTCGTCTCCCTGTACGAGTACACCTGAAGTCTTGTTGATTACAAGCAGGTGGTTGTCTTCGTAGAGGATTTCGATCGGGGTGGGCATTCCGTGGATATATTATTTTCTACACTATTTTTTTAAGGTTTTAAAAATTGGAGGTTAGAAGTTAGAGGCTAGAGGTGCGCTGCAAATATATTAATTGTTGGTCTCCAGCTTCTAACCTCCAACATCCAGCCTCTGATTTCCTTTTTAAAAATTATCTAATCCTTGAACTCGGAAGTAAAGTGGAATTTTATTTCCGGAAAATTATCCTGAACCATTTGCAGCCACGCCTTTGATTCTGCCATAAACACAAGCTTACCATCTTTATCTCGTGCAATATGACGAAGTTTTGAATTTATAAACTCTTGCAGCTTAATTTCATTGTCACTGCTGATCCAGCAGGCTTTGAACATATTTTGAGGGACAAATTCAACGGTAGCACTATACTCATGCTTTAGTCTGAATTGAATCACCTCAAACTGCAGTGCGCCGACCGTACCTATCACTTTCCGTTTTCCGACATCAAAAGTAAAAAGCTGAGCTACGCCTTCCTCCATTAACTGAAGCAATCCCTTTTCCAATTGCTTACTCTTCATGGCGTCTTTGTTCACCACCTCTTTAAAAATCTCAGGAGAAAAACTTGGTATACCAGTGTATTGATACTTCTCGCCTTCTGTAAGGGTATCGCCGATTTTTAGATTTCCAGTATCATAAATGCCTACTATATCTCCCGGCCACGCCTCGTCAATTGTCTCACGGTCCTGAGCCAGGAAAGCGGTAGCATTTGAAAACCGGTAACTCTTTTCCTGTCGCACATGATAATAATTATTACCCCGCTCAAACGTACCTGCACACACACGGACAAATGCTATCCGGTTGCGATGCTTGGGATCCATATTGGCATGGATCTTAAAGACGAAGCCTGAAAATTTAGCTTCTTCCGGAGCGATCACCCGAACGGTTGTTTCACGCGGGCGCGGCGTTGGTGCAATACGGATGAATGTGTCTAATAATTCTTTTACACCAAAATTATTGACGGCACTACCAAAAAAAACAGGAGCAACTTTTCCCTCCTGATACTGTTGAATATCAAAGTCAGGATATACTCCTTCTATCAACTCAACATCTGCCCTTAGCTGACGCGCATTGTTTTCACCAACTAATTCGTCAATGCGGGAGCTTTTAATGTCGTCAATCTCAATTCCTTCTTGTACAACAGTCTTGCTTCCGCTAAAGAGATGTAGACTTTTTTCATAAAGATTATAAACTCCCTTGAAGGTTTTGCCCATGCTTATTGGCCAGCTCAAAGGACGGACCTTGATATTCAGTTTCTCTTCAATCTCATCCAGCAAATCAAATGTGTCCCGGCCTTCACGGTCAAGTTTATTAATAAAGCATATCACAGGAGTACTGCGCATACGGCAAACCTCCATCAGTTTTTCAGTCTGCGTTTCGACTCCTTTTACGCAGTCGATTACCATGATCACACTATCAACGGCAGTAAGGGTGCGGTACGTATCTTCCGCAAAATCCTGGTGACCGGGAGTATCGAGTAAATTGATCTTGATGTCGTGATAATTAAAACCCATTACGGAAGTGGCTACGGAAATCCCCCGTTGCTTTTCAATCTCCATCCAGTCACTTCGGGCATGGTCCTTTATCTTGGAAGACTTTACGGCTCCTGCTTTTTGTATGGCTCCGCCAAAAAGGAGTAGCTTCTCTGTGAGGGTCGTTTTGCCCGCATCGGGGTGACTAATAATGCCAAAAGTTCTCCTTTTGGCTATTTCTTGCGTGATACTCATAATTTAAGAGCCGCAAATGTATCGCTCAAATCGCGAAATTTGAATTTTGTTTTTTTATTTAGCATCATGATGAACTGCCTATCACTTACAACCTTGTTCCTCTTATTAATTAGCAGTCTTTATGCCCCTGCACAAATTGATTTTGCCAAGCATCTCCGATTGGAGCCTGAACCCACCTTGGACTTTTATACGCTACCGGAAATTTATTTCAAATGGAACATGGAGGGAAAGATACAGGTATTCATGAATGAAGGAATGAATAACTTACTGGAAAGCAAAATTCCTCAGGCGCTTGCAAATTTCGACAACGCGATTAAAAGTAATTCAGAGTTATATCCGGCTTACTATTATCGGGGCTTTTGCAACAAATTATTGCATCGCTTTCCCGAAGCAGAAAAAGATTTTCTTAAGGCAGTAAATCTTAATGATACTCTAGCCCAAGCCTATATTGAGTTGGGAGAAATTCAACAAAAAAAGATTCTGTTTGAAGAATCAAATAGTTATTATAAAAAAGCTGTAAAAGCTTCGGTAAAGCCAATAGATGGTTATCTGCACCTTGGCGATTTGAAGTTTTCCTCGAAGATTTATTCAGATGCAAGAAAATATTACGACTCAGCATTAAGGATTTCTTCAGATTGCTCCGCGGCGCATTCCAGAAATGGACTTCTGGATCTTGCGACG
This sequence comes from Cyclobacteriaceae bacterium, assembly GCA_025363495.1. Classification (GTDB taxonomy): domain Bacteria; phylum Bacteroidota; class Bacteroidia; order Cytophagales; family Cyclobacteriaceae; genus ELB16-189. The sequence continues at coordinate 8,127 of JANYDR010000204.1, forward strand.
GCCAAAAACCAGCTTGCTGCTGTGCAGAATTTTGACAGAGCTCTAAAAATCGACTCCACATATAAAGAAGCATTGATGTGGAGAGCAATTATCAACAGCTCATTAAATAAATCTGAAGATTGCCTCCGGGATTGTAATATGTTGGTCAGATATAATCCTGAGAATCCATTTCCTCTGATTATGCGAGCTTTTCTTTTAATTGAATTAGAAGATTTTGATCAGGCCTTTTCCGATTTTAAAAAGGCCATGCTAGTTACTCGTGTAAACGAGGAAAAATTTACGGGTGATCAGACTTTTCTTGACAAGCACATTGATATGCAGGCAGCGATACGTTATACAGCTCGAAAAATTTATGGGTTTAATGAGGCCACAGCTGATCAAATTAAGCGTGGGTTTTGTCAATTGATGGCGGGAAGATATCAGGCAGCTATGATTTGGTTTCATAAAGTCAATGAGCCTAATGCAACTGCTACCTATCTAACCGGATTAACTTATGAACATGCCGGAATTCACGCCCAAGCCTTTCTTGCGTATGAAAAGGCATTATCACTGGACAATGAAATAATTGATGCTCATAAGAAAAGAGGGATTTACTTTATGGAAATGAAACGATATCCGGAGGCTATTAATGATTTTACTGAAGTAATAAAACTTGAGCCAGGCTCGAAAATTGGTTACAGATTCAGAGGTATAGCAAAAACACATTTTGAAGATTATCGAGGCGGAATTCAGGATATCACATTGTTTATCGACTCGGATTCATCTGACCAGGAGGCCTATAAGGCCCGCGGATTGTGTCGCCAAAAAGAACAAGACTGGATCGCCTCAAGTCAGGATTACGAAAGGGCTTTTGTCTTAGGCAAGCCAGATCTTAATCTGATCAGTCAAATTATCTTTAATTATAAAAGTGCTATTCAAAACAATGCATCTGACCCAAAAATCATTTTTCAATTGGGCAAGGCGCTTATTCTATATGGATACACTCAGGAGGGCCTTGCCGAAATAAAAAAGGCAAGCAAAAAAGGCTTTACGCCTGCTAAGGAATTTCTGGCTTCGAATAAAAAATGATCCTAGTCTTAAGCTGTAAACTTAAACTCCTCTAACCGAATGTCATCCAGCCCTTGTTGATCAAATGGATTTTCCATCTCATCCTGAACGTTAAAAAGTGAGATAAGAATAAAGCACGTCACCATGCTTAGGGCATACACACCCCAGTCAGGAGCACTGTGGTCAAACCGGTGAAGCAAGGCTGGTGTATAAATAATCGGGAAAAAATAAATAAATACAAGACAATATGCCCTTAAACTGATCGGCGTCCGGTGTGTATCGATGGCGATTGCGTTCTCTATTGCCACATGAACATCCTTAAGAAATTTAAACAATTTCATGGCATCCGAAGTCGAAATCTCTTCTTTATGGTCCTGGATAAATAGAAACACTGAATCAAGATGTTTTCTCAAATCAGCCTGATCATGGTCATGTTTTGAAAGATGATAAATCAGCGAATCAGATATCTGCAGAAGTGCATTTTTAATTATTACTCTTTTTTCGTCAGTCAGTTTTTTATTGCGCTGAAAACTGTAATGAAGAATCAACATACCTGCTTTAAACTTGGCTAAATGCTCCAGAGCTTTTTCCCTACGTCGAAAGGCCGCGCGGATGGTAAATACTAAAGGAAAAATGATGGCAATACTGATTACCGTGAGGTCAAAATTGTATTTCACATCAAAGTGAATTACCAAAAAAGAAGTGGTCACACTGATTAATAAGACCAGTAAAGTTCTGATATTTATGATCTGTAGATATTTTTTCATTTGCCTTTCTTTGTTCTGGTACTTAACATCAATTCAATTATGAAAAAACTGATCACGTTTCTCGGATTGTTAACGTTTGTTATCAATCTGTACGCGCAAAAATCCGAAGACGTCACAGCTTTATTCAGGGAAGAAAAATCGTTAGATGCTAAACTTAGGGTTTCAATCAAAGATATTAAAAAGAAAACCAACGATTCAACTTATCTGCCGGCAGTTTTCTATATCAAAAATGAAAATGGTGATTGGGATTCTGTTAAGATCAGCGTCCGTGCCCGTGGAATGATGCGCAGGGAAAATTGTTATTTCCCACCGGTGAGGATCAAAATAGACAAAGACAATGCGAAAGGAACAATATTAAAAGGAAATAAAAGTCTGAAACTGGTTTTGCCATGTCAGAACAACGATGGCAAAAATCCTCTGCTTCTTAAGGAATACATCTGTTATCAAATGCTGGAGGTAGTCGATCCGTATTATTTCAATACCCGGCGCCTCAACCTTGAGTTCATAGAAGTGGACGGAAAGAAAATAAAGACTTTCCAATTGACGTCCTTCCTGATTGAGGATGACGGACTGGTTGCAAAACGCCATCACGCTAAAGTGGTGGATGACCTGAAATTACATCCCAAAGCACTTAATGATACAAATGCCGTTCGCCACGACCTGTTTCAACTGATGATTGCAAATACGGACTGGTCCACGACCTTCCATCACAATGCCAAAGTACTTTATCAGGCGCCGAGGAATTATATCCCGATAGCTTATGACTTTGATATGAGTGGCTTTGTAGATCCTCCTTATGCGACAGTTAATGCTGAACTCGGCATCGCAAGTGTCCGCGATCGTCTTTATCGGGGATTCTGTCGCGATGAAAAAATCGTGCAACTGGTGAGAGGGGAGTTCATTGCCGCAGAACCAAAAATCCTTGCAGTTGTGGACGGTTTTGAAAAAGATTTTACACCAAAAGACTTCAAGGATATGAAAAGATATCTTGCGGATTTTTTTAAGCTACTCAAAGATGATGGACTTTTCAGGAAAAATGTAATTGAGGGCTGCCGGACGAAATAATTAATAAATCTAAAATTGACATGCAGTACAGAAGATTTGGAAGAACGAACTGGAACATCAGTGAAATTGGCTATGGCATGTGGGGACTTGCCGGCTGGACGGGATCAGAAGAGACCGAGGTAAATAAAGCCCTTGAAAAATCGATCGAGCTTGGGTGCAATTTTTTTGACACGGCGTGGGGTTATGGCGCCGGCAAGAGCGAGCAGATACTCGGAAAATTACTTCGCATGCATCCCACAGATAAATTATATGTCGCCACTAAAATACCTCCTAAAAATTTCAAGTGGCCCTCAAAATCGAATTATAAGATTGAAGATTGTTTCCCAGCTTCCCACATTATCGAATACACTGAAAAGAGTTTAAAAAATCTTAATGTGGAGTGTATTGACCTACAACAGTTCCATGTGTGGGAAGACAGTTGGGCGAACTCTGATGATTGGAAAAACGCAATTGAAAAATTGAAGAAAGATGGAAAGATCAGGCATATTGGTATTAGTGTAAATCGATGGGAGCCAGATAACGTTCTTGCCACTTTAAAAACCAATCTTATTGATACTGTTCAGGTGATCTATAATATTTTTGATCAGGCGCCTACGGATAATCTTTTTCCGTTATGCCGAACGCTGGACATTGGTGTTATTGCCAGGGTCCCTTTTGATGAGGGAACCTTGACAGGAACCCTTACCAAAGAAACTGTTTTTCCAAAGGAGGATTGGCGCTCAACTTATTTTGTAAAAGAAAATCTTATTTCAAGTGTTGATCATGCTGACACTTTGAAACCCATAATTCCAGCGGGTATGACTATGGCGGAACTTGCATTGAAATTTATATTGTGTAATGATGACGTTCATACTATTATACCGGGAATGCGTAAGGTGAGAAATGTGGAGGCTAACATGGCGACCAGCACCGGGAAGAAATTGGAAAAGGCACTGGAGTTAAAGCTAAAGAGTCACCGGTGGGACAGAACACCAACCGAGTGGTCACAATAGGTCTTTGATCTAACCACGAGGGCACGAAGCCACAAAGAAGGCACTAAAGGATGTTGTGTTTTTTCCTTTGTCAGTGTAGCCTCATGGTAAATCATAGAATAATGAGCCTGATTCCATCTTTAATCATCGGCAACCAGCACAGCATATTAGTCCGGCATTAGAATTCAAAAAAGTTACTAATCCTACTAAAACAGCCTGATTTCCCTGCCATTGTGTCACTTTTATCTCTTAAAACCCTCTTGGCATAACCATTGAGCATAGGAGCGGGAACCAGACTTCGAAAACTAAAAATATCATGGGAAAAATAATTGGAATAGACTTAGGAACAACCAACTCGTGCGTTGCCGTAATGGAAGGCAGCGAACCAGTGGTAATAGCCAACAGTGAAGGCAGGAGGACAACACCCTCTATCCTTGCTTTTTTGGATAATGGAAAAGGTGAACGTAAAGTTGGAGATCCTGCAAAGCGTCAGGCGATCACCAATCCGAAAAATACCATTTCATCCATCAAACGCTTTATGGGGAAAAAATTCGCCGAAGTGAGCGGCGAAATGAAAATGGTCAGCTACTCTGTTGAAAGCGGTAGCAATGACACAGTACGAGTTCGCATTGGCGACCGTCTATATACTCCTCAGGAACTTTCAGCAATGATTCTTCAGAAGATGAAGAGCACTGCAGAAGACTATCTCGGCACGACTGTAACAGAAGCTGTGATTACAGTACCTGCTTACTTTAACGATGCTGAACGTCAGGCAACAAAAGAAGCAGGACAAATTGCAGGTCTTGATGTAAAACGTATCATAAACGAACCAACAGCAGCAGCACTTGCCTATGGTCTTGATAAGAAAAGCAAAGACATGAAAATAGCAGTGTACGACCTTGGTGGTGGTACATTCGATATTTCTCTTCTTGAATTAGGTGATGGTGTGTTTGAAGTAAAATCAACCAATGGTGATGTCCACCTGGGTGGTGACGACTTTGATATGCGTATCATGAACTGGCTTGCCGATGAGTTCAAGTCAGAAAAAAATATAGATCTAAGAAAAGATCCAATGGCGCTTCAACGCTTAAAAGAAGCTGCTGAAAAAGCAAAGATCGAATTATCAAGTTCACAGGAAACTGAAATCAATCTTCCTTATATCACTTCGGTGGATGGTGTACCCGAACACTTAGTGAGGAAACTCAGCCGTGCAAAGTTTGAACAGCTGTGCGATGATTTGATCAAGAGAACATTAGAGCCTTGCCGTAAAGCCGTCGCTGACTCAGGTGTTTCTGTAGGACAAATTGATGAGGTGATTTTAGTAGGAGGATCAACCCGCATCCCGAGAATTCAGGAGGAAGTTGAAAAGTTCTTTGGTAAGAAGCCATCGAAGGGTGTAAATCCTGATGAAGTTGTTGCAGTAGGTGCAGCGATTCAGGGTGGTGTTTTAACAGGTGAAGTAAAGGATGTGTTGCTTTTGGATGTTACTCCACTTTCTCTTGGTATTGAAACCATGGGAGGAGTTTTCACCAAGCTGATTGAATCAAATACAACGATACCTTCTAAGAAATCGGAAGTATTCTCAACGGCATCTGATAGTCAGCCATCGGTAGAAATTCACGTGCTGCAAGGTGAGCGTGAGATGGCACAGTACAATCGTACCATTGGGCGTTTCCACCTTGACGGAATTCCACCAGCACCTCGCGGTATGCCTAAGATCGAAGTAGTTTTCGATATGGATGCCAACGGTATTCTTCATGTATCAGCGAAAGATCAGGGAACCGGTAAAGAGCAAAAAATACGGATCGAAGCTTCAAGCGGTTTGACCGACGCTGAAATTCAAAAGATGAAGCAAGAGGCTCAGGCAAATGCAGAATCAGATAAGAAGGAGAAGGAGAAGATCGAAAAGATCAATCAGGCTGACTCGCTTATTTTCCAAACTGAAAAGCAATTGAAAGAATTTGGTGAAAAGCTGTCAGAAGGAAACAAGACTGCGATCAACGGGGCGCTTGAAAAACTCAAAGAAGCCCATAAGAGTCAGGATGGAGCTGCTATTGACAGTGCCATGGCTGCTCTTAATACAGCATGGCAAGCCGCTTCCCAGGAAATCTATTCCGGTGCAGGTGGTGGTGCTGCAGGTGCAGGTCCTCAGGCAGGCGCTTCTGCAGGTGATGGCAACACTGCAGGTGCTACAGCTGGCGCTGATGCTACCGATGTAGAGTTTGAAGAAGTAAAGAAGTAGTACCAATATAAGTTTTGAAGTAAGAGCGCTCTGAGAAATCGGGGCGCTCTTTTTTTATAACCACGAAGTCACGAGGACACCAGGAAAGACACGTTAAATCATGTGCCTTCTTAGTGCCCTCGCGGCTTTGTGGTAAAAAATTTATTGTAGATGTCATCCAGAAACAATAGCTTGATTTTCGAAAATAAAATACCATGAAATCATCTTTCGTTCTTCTTTTCCTGATGGTAACTATCGGGTCTTTGCTTGCCCAACCCACCCCCAACGACGAAATCAAAAATCTCAAAGACCAGATATCCAGCCTGAGTTTTCAGATCGACCGTTTGCGTAAAGCAAATGATGACGTCCTTTGGTATACCAAACTGGCAGACATTGCATGGGTTGACAAAGTTGTCATCACAGGTCCGCCTGAGAAGAGTGATAAAAATCCTACGGCCCAGGGAGCCAATAATCCCCTGGTTTTTAGAGCATACGTATTCTTTCCCAAAACAGTAGACATCAATAAAAAGTATCCTCTGCTCGTGTATTCTCATGGAGGTGTTCATGGAGACCTGGACACTTTTTCCAGCCATATTATCCGTGAGCTAATGGCACAAGGCTACGTAGTAGTAGCTCCAGATTATCGCGGCAGCACTGGCTACGGAAAAGACTTTTACGAAGCAATCGACTATGGCGGCAATGAAGTAGTTGATGTTAACACAGCCCGCGACTATGTTGTAAATAACTATACGTTTGTTGATAAGGATAGGGTTGGAATATTAGGATGGAGTCATGGGGGTATGATAACGCTGCTCGACATTTTCAATAATCCCGATGAGTATAAAGTAGCCTACGCTGGAGTACCCGTAAGCGATCTTATCGCACGCATGGGCTATAAATCACAAGGATATCGCGATCAGTTTTCTGCCGACTATCATATTGGGAAAACAGCCGACCAAAACGTTCAGGAATATCGCAAGCGTTCACCTGTATGGAATGTTCAGAAGCTAAAGACTCCACTCCTTATTCATACAAACACAAACGATGAAGATGTGAATTCACTGGAAGTTGAGCAGTTGATCCGGGCATTAAAGGCTGAAAACAAGAAATTTGAATACCAGATCTATGAGAACGTAGAAGGCGGACACATCTTTGACAGGATCGACACGAAGGTCGGAAAGGAGATCCGCTTGAAAGTCTATAAATTTTTAAACCAATACCTTAGTCCTTCCAAACCATTTCAATCCTTGCAAGAGTTGGACAGAAGTAGTTATTACTTCCAAAAATAATGGCATAGCGCTAGGGATTTCATTCAATAATTTATCTTTGTGGCCCTCTTTAAACAGGGCTGATATGTTGATAATGAAATTTGGGGGTACGTCCGTTGGCAAACCTGAGCGGCTGAAGAAAATTGCAGAACTCGTTTTACGTGTTCCCGGGAAAAAGATTGTGGTGCTTTCTGCGCTGAGCGGCACAACCAATACACTCGTAAAAATCGGAGACTTTCTCCTGGCTGGTAAGAAAAGTGAAGCTGAGGCCGAGATCAGTCAACTGGAAAAACATTATATACAATATGCCAGTGAGCTTTACACCTCCCCTGAATACACCGCTATTGGTCAGGATATCGTAGGTCGCTATTTTAGTTTAATAAGATTATTGGCTGCAGGTTCGTTTGACGATCGCAGTTACCGCGAATTATTAGCACAGGGCGAACTCTCTTCGACTGAATTTTTCTATTATCACCTGCGTGAGCGCAAAATCGATTCTCGTTTACTGCCCGCTCTTCACTTTATGTCAATTGATGAGAACCAGGAGCCAGAGCTTGAAAAAATCGGTGAGCGATTAAAAGCACTGTTGCCCTCCATGAGTCACCTGGATATTCTTATCACTCAAGGTTATATTTGCCGCAATCACAAAAATGAGATCGACAATTTAAAGCGAGGCGGAAGTGATTATACAGCCTCTCTCATAGGGGCGGCCATTCGCGCTGAAGAGATCCAGATCTGGACGGACATTGACGGAATGCATAACAACGACCCTCGCATTGTTAAGAAAACGCTACCTATTGCCGAACTTACATTTGATGAGGCTTCAGAACTTGCCTACTTCGGAGCAAAGATTTTACATCCTTCTACCATTGTTCCTGCACAGAAATATGGAGTGCCCGTTCGTTTAAAAAATACAATGGATGAAAAGGCCTTTGGCACACTCATCAGCGACAAAGGAACGAGCGGTCAGTTCAAGGCCATTGCTGCAAAGGACGGGATCATCGCCATTAATATTAAATCCTCAAGAATGTTATTGGCATTTGGTTTTTTGAGAAGAGTGTTTGAGGTATTTGAAAAATATAAGACACCGATCGATATGATTTCCACATCAGAAGTGGCAGTGTCGGTTACGATAGATGATGACAGCCACTTATCAGAAATAATTGGGGAACTCGAAAATTTTGGTATCATTGAAGTTGACAAAAATCAATCAATCATTTGCGTTGTTGGGAATAAGCTCGCTGAAAAGAAAGGGGTTTTGCATGATGTGTTTCAATCGCTTGCAGATGTGTCTGTACGGATGGTTTCCTATGGAGGGAGTCACAATAATATCTCTATACTGGTTGACACAGCCCAAAAGGAAAAGTCGCTCAAACTATTAAATCAAGGACTTTTTAACCTTGGAGAGTGACAAAACCGGCTTGCTCTTAAAGCCTCAAGCCGTTCATAAGATTTATTATTGAGCACCTCCCAAAAAAGGTTTTTTGGTATATCTTTACTTACTTCCTAAAACCTTTACCATGCAAGTCATTACAATACTCGTTTTCGTGCTGGGATATCTGGCCATCGCGCTGGAGCACCCAATAAAAATCAATAAGACCGCAACTGCCTTGCTTACGGGAGTACTCTTGTGGACATTGTATGCTCTTGGCAGTGATAATAAAGAACTTATCGGTGAACAATTAGGTCATCATCTCAGCGAAATCTCATCGATTCTTTTTTTCCTCCTCGGTGCGATGACTATCGTTGAATTGGTTGATGCGTACCAGGGGTTCAGTCTGATCACAGACCGCATTCAAACAAAGAATGCAGTAAAATTGCTATGGCTTGTTTGTATGGTGACATTCTTCCTGTCTTCCATCCTCGACAATCTTACTACTGCCATTGTAATGGTATCGCTAATACGCAAACTTATTCCTGCCAAGGATATGCGGATGTTTTTTGCAGGGATGATCGTGATTGCGGCCAATGCTGGCGGCGCATGGACACCGATAGGTGATGTAACTACTACCATGTTGTGGATTGGAGGCCAG
>JANYDR010000210.1 GCA_025363495.1 Cyclobacteriaceae bacterium
GAGCGGTGGCCGGGCGGAAAAGCGGGGTGGTGTGATGGCACTGTGGGGGGAAGCCTGCCTACCGGACCAGGCAGGCTTTTTTCCGCCTTGACTTTTTTGGTTCTTTTTGTGTCGAAGACAAAAAGAACAAAGAAAAAATAACGTGATGAATCTAAATGTTCCGACAAACTAAGCTCGATGGATATTGAGTTAGAAATATAGTTTTACCCAAACAGGGTCCTAGAATCCGTGACCCACCGATCACTTTTATCCCTTCTACTATAGTTTAAGCGATCAAATTCTCTATCTTTTGTCCTTAAACAAAGTTAGATGACCGAAAGACCCCAAGGCCAACTCATCCGATCCCTCGGGTTGTTCTCAGCTTTTATTCTTACAGTAAGTTCAGTCATTGGTTCCGGTATTTATAAAAAAGTGGCACCGATGTCGATGGAGCTTCTCTCTCCAGGACTTGTGCTGTTTGCATGGGTCCTTGCAGGGATAATTTCTATATGTGGCGCTCTTAGCAATGCAGAGATTGCCAGCATGCTTGCCGACTCGGGCGGTGAATATGTTTACTATCGGAAAATCTATAATCGCTTCTTTGCATTTCTTTATGGATGGACGTCGTTTGCAGTGGTACGATCAGCATCCCTTGCCTCTATCGCTTATGTATTTGCTCAATCATTTAATTCACTTGTTCCACTGCCGGCGTTGCCTCCTTCCATGGCAGAGATTTCCATCTTCGGGATCTTTACACCGTTTGATAATTTTGGAGTAAAGTTTCTTACCATTTCCTTGATAGGAGCTTTAAGCTATGTTAATATCCGTGGTCTGCGCGGTGGTGAAGGATTGAGCAGAGTTATTCTTATCCTGGTAACAGTAAACATTGCTGTTATAATTGTTCTTGGTCTGACTATTGGTGGTGGAAGTTTTGAAAATCTTCAAACAAATTCCGTTGACTTTGTCTCCAGGCCATGGTATGATGGTGGTCTTATTAAGAGCATGTTTGCGGCGATGCTCGCTGCTTTCTGGGCATTTGAAGGATGGTCCACAACCGGGTATATCGGAGGAGAGATAAAAAATCCCAATCGGAATCTGCCGCTGGCACTCGTATTCGGCGTAGCATTCGTGATGCTGGTATATGTAGCGATCAACTTCACCTATCTTTTTATTTTACCCATTGATCAGATTGTTGCTGTAAGCAAAACACAAAATACGATTGCGGCAGTTGAAGTAGTGAAACATTTCCTGGGCGGCCCCGGTGGCCTGTTCATTTCTGTATTGATCCTGTTCACAACGTTTGGCGCCACCAATACTACGGCTCTGATGCCTCCAAGATTATACTACTCCATGGCTCGCGAAGGAGTTTTTTTTAAATCCGCTGGATTTATCCATCCTCAATACAATACTCCCTCCAAAGGGTTTGTAATCCAGTGTATTTGGGCAAGCATACTTGTCTTATCGGGTAGCTTTGATCAACTCACGGACATGCTGGTATTTGCTTCATTCATCTTTTACGGAGCCACCACACTCGGAGTATTTATCCTTCGCTATAAAATGCCCGACACTCCACGTCACTATAAAGCATGGGGGTACCCAATCGTTCCGGCAGTATTTATTATATTCTGCATTGCACTTGTCGGGATAACGCTTGTTGAAAGACCAAGGGAGGCGTTGTTGGGACTGGGACTTATGTTGACGGGGGTGCCGTTTTATTTGTATTGGAATAGGAAGAAAGCGGAAAGTGGAAATTAGAAATTTGAAATTAGAAAGTAGAGCGCCCAAGCTTTATGCTTTCAAATTTCCATTTTTAAATTTCCGCTTATTATTATTATTATTTACGCTTCACTGCTAACAACGGAATCGTTCCCATATACGCCAGCGTGCGCGTTACACTCTTTGCAAATAACTTCTCCACCAGACTTAAATGATGGGTAAATGTAGTTAAGAGATCAGCTTTTGTATCTTTGATATATTTATCAATTGCTTCAGGAACGTCATCATCAATGATCAGTTTAAAATCAACCTTGGCGTAACTCGATTTCTCGATAATTTCTTCTACTACAGCGGCTTCTGCTTCCACTTTCTTATCAACTGAATGCAC
>JANYDR010000231.1 GCA_025363495.1 Cyclobacteriaceae bacterium
AATCAGAAGCTCATCCTTTATTGAGTTCATGTTTCTCCAAACTACTTTAAACTCAAGACTTCCTCCTGGACGATTAAATGTATATTCATCTTCAACGTTCAGGAAGTAAAGCTCCTTGGTATCATCATGAGACGTCTTTTCCCGTTGTGCTTTGCGATAGTTGTTGATATAGGTGTTGCGCATGATCGTGAAAAGCCAGCCTTTCAGATTGGTATCATTCCGGAATTTATTCCTGTATGTCAGTGCTTTCAGAATGGTATCCTGAACAAGGTCCTGGGATTCTTCCCGGTTCGATGTAAACCGGTAAGTGAAGGTCCGTAATGTGGGCCTCAACTCTGCAATGTGGCTATCAAATTCTATTGCTGTCATGGCTTTTGTTTAATTATTGTTGTTAAATCTTAAACAAAAATAATGGCATGGTATCGATATACAACATTTTGTTTAACGTTATTTATTAGCAATTAAACACTATTTAACACCCTTAAGAAGCTGATTTAGCTCCTGAGCGCTGAAGAATAGGTGAAGATTAGCGGGTATTTTAAAGGCCATTTTTTTCAGGATCATGCCCGCGGCAAATACGGAGCAGTCAGGATGTTCGCTGCAAAGCTTGTTGAAATAAGACTGAACTGCTTGTGGAGTTTGAGAACTTGTAATGGCTGTAATAAGAACCTTTGGCTTATGACTATTGCATACGCTGACCACATCTTTGTAGGGAACCATCTGACCAAAATAATAAGTGCGGAAGCTTGCTTTTTTTACCAGGTAGGAATAAAACAGAAGCCCCAGCTCGTGAAGCTCCTCTTCGGGGAGAAATAGCATCACCTTTGGTCTGGTTTTGGGTGCCAGCGGCAATGCATCAATTGCCACTATTATTTTCTGACGAATAAGATTCGAAATAAAATGCTCCTGGGCCGGTGTGATATTTCCGGTATGCCATAGAACTCCAATTTTTTCCAGAAATGGATAAACAATTTCTACGATTGACTTTTCAAATCCGTAACGAAGAATGAGTCCAGCCAATACTTTCTCGAAATTTTCTTCTTCGAGATCAATCATTGCAACAATTAACTGATCGATGTGAATGTCACTATTGTTTCTGGTTTCACTTAGCTCACTTACTTTCTTAATCAGCTGATCAGTAGTAAGGTCCGCTATTTTGGATATTTTTACCCCGTTATTATTTAGCAAGGAAATGTTGATGATTTTTTTCAGATCATCATCTGAATAATACCGGATATTGGTGTCGGTGCGGTGAGGGGCAACAATCTGGTAACGCTTTTCCCAAATCCGAATAGTATGGGCTTTGATACCAGAAAGTTTTTCTAACTCTTTAATAGAATAGTTGCCCATTTCGTTTATTTTTCTTCTTTAAATTGATAAGGTCAAGACGGACACTAAACAGACACAACGATCACAAAAAAGAATGTCCAAATTGCGTCGTGTTCTTCGTGTTTTCGTTGTGGACTTTGTGACCCCCTTTTTGGTTATAACCTTGCAAAAACAATTTTGTTCAACCTTTTGTGACAAAAATAGACCAGGATCTTAATAAAGCTGTTTCTTGGTTCAATAAAATGAACTGGAAACCTTTCCAGTTTCAGCGTGATGCCTGGGAGGCCCATCTCAAAGGCAAAAGCGGTATGATCACCGCACCCACAGGGAGTGGAAAGACTTATTCACTCACCATTCCGATATTACTGGAAGGACTCAATAACAAAGAAAAGAAGATTCAGGCTATATGGATTGCACCGATTCGGGCACTTGCTAAGGAAATTCAGTTGGCTGCTACCAATGCCGCGGATGGACTTGGGTCTTCATGGAAAGTCGGAGTGCGCTCCGGTGACTCTACCGCCGCTCAGAAAATAAAACAGAAAGAGAAACCGCCACAATTTCTTATTACCACACCTGAAAGTCTTCACCTCCTTCTTTCACAAAAGAATTACGCTGACTATTTCTCGGAACTTAAAACAATTGTGGTGGACGAGTGGCATGAATTGATGGGCTCTAAGCGAGGTGTTCAAATGGAACTTGCGTTATCCCGACTTAAAACAGTTGCACCGGGTCTTAAGGTATGGGGGATTTCGGCAACGATAGGCAACATGGAACAATCCCTGCAGGTGCTTCTTGGTTCCGATTACTCTAAGAAGGAGCATGTTATTATTAAAGCAAACATCAAAAAAGAAGTTGAAATTATCTCAGTATTTCCTGACACACTTGACAAGATGCCATGGGCTGGTCATTTGGGAATACAGCTATTGGATAAAGCGATAGAAATTGTTCGAAACAATAACAGCACACTCATCTTCACCAACACTCGGTCTTTTGCAGAAATCTGGTATCAGAAGATGCTGGATGCCGCACCTGAATTGTCCGGTCAGATAGCAATGCATCATGGCTCTATCAGTCAGAACATCAGACATTGGGTAGAAGACCAATTACACGAGGGTAAATTGAAGGCTGTTGTCTGTACTTCAAGTCTCGATTTAGGTGTTGATTTTCGTCCTGTGGAGACGATCATTCAGGTGGGAAGTCCAAAGGGTGTAGCGCGATTTCTTCAACGTGCAGGAAGAAGCGGTCACCAGCCGGGAGCTGTCAGCAAGATTTATTTTCTGCCAACAAATTCCCTTGAATTAGTTGAAGCCGCTGCCGTTCGTGAAGCCCTGCGCAGAAATATTGTCGAAGACCGGATTCCTTACTTGCGATCATTTGATGTGCTTGTGCAATACCTTGTAACACTGGCAGTTTCAGACGGTTTTAAACCAGATGAAATTTTTAAAGAAGTAAAAGGAACAGCAAGCTTTGAATCCATTACGGAAGATGAATGGAACTGGGCATTGCGCTTTATTACTACTGGCGGGGAATCACTGACAGCCTATGATGAATATCGCAAAGTAGAAGTTGACAATGGAATTTATCATGTTGACAATAGAAGAGTGGCATTACGACATAGATTGTCCATTGGTACAATCGTTGGCGACACTTCCCTGTTTGTAAAATTTGTGAGAGGAAAATACCTGGGTTCAATTGAAGAGGGATTCATATCGCGACTTAATCCTGGTGATGTTTTTTGGTTTGCGGGACAGACGCTGGAACTGGTCCGTATTAAAGATATGGAAGTACAGGTTCGGAAGACCAAACGAAGGTCGGCCCGTGTTCCTTCCTGGCAGGGTGGACGTATGCCTTTGTCCTCTCAGATGAGTGAAATGATTCGTTTCAAAATAAATGAAGCCGCTGAAGGAAGGAATAGCGATGAGGAAATGGTTTTCCTGAAGCCGCTTATGCAATTGCAGGCAGATCTGTCGCATTTGCCAAAAAAAAGTGAATTTCTTATTGAGTATTTTGAAACAAGTGAAGGTCACCACGTTGTAATGTATCCGTTTGAGGGAAGACTTGTTCATGAAGGACTGGCATCTCTTGTTGCTTACAGGATCTCACGCATCAAACCGATTACATTCTCCATTGCCATGAATGATTATGGTTTTGAGTTGCTTTCCGATCAGGAGATACCGATCTACGAAGCGATTGAAACGGACTTATTAGGTATTGAAGATTTGCTGAAAGACATTCAGGCAAGCATCAACTCCATTGAGATGGCAAAACGGAAATTCAGGGATATCGCATCCATTGCAGGACTGATATTTAAAGGTTATCCCGGTCAGCGTATTCGCGACAGGCATATACAGTCTTCGTCTCAATTATTCTTTAATGTTTTTCACGATTATGATTCAACAAACCTGTTACTGTTACAGGCTTATGAGGAAGTGATGGATTTTCAGTTGGAAGAAGCGCGGATGAGAAGAGCCCTTGAACAAATCGCCAGACAGAAAATTATTATCAGGGAACCATCCCGACCGACGCCTTTTGCTTTCCCGATCATTGTAGATCGCTTGAGCAGAGACAAGCTTACTTCGGAGAGGTTGGAGGATAGAGTGAAGAAGATGTTGCTGAAGTATGAGAAATAATTATGAATGATGAATTATGAATTTGGAGACTCGGCTAATTCATAATTCATCATTCATAATTCTAAAATATGCTTCTAAAAATAAGAAATAGACTTCCCGACAAAATCACCACTACCGGCACGGTCAGGCACCACGCAATAATAATATTCCTCACCGTATCAGGTTGGAGATTTTTTACGCCCTTGCTTGCCACCATACTTCCTGCGATACCGGAGGACAATACGTGCGTTGTACTCACGGGTAAACCGTAGTAGCTAGCCATTCCAATTGTTGTTGCTGCAACAAATTCAGCGCTGGCTCCCTGGGCATAGGTAAGGTGTTCTTTGCCGATCTTCTCACCAATTGTTTTTACAATGCGCTTCCAACCGATCATTGTTCCTAATCCAAGGGAAAGGGAGATCATCACAATTACCCAGCCAGGGGAGTAGTCAGTTATTTTGCGCAGACTTTTTAAATTGTCCTGAAGTACTTTTTTATCACTTTTACTCACCCGTGCTTCTTCTTTCTTTAAAAGATCATCCAGATGTCTGTTCATCATGAGTATGTCTTTGCGAACCTGGAAGCGTTGATCTTTTGGCAGATCACTGATGGTATGAATCGTTGCCATGGTAGCGTGCAGGCGATTACTCATTTCGCCGGCATCTTTAAGTTTTAATCGATCCGTCTCAGATAATGGATTGGGATCTATCGAGGCTATAACAGTTTCAATGCGCGCGATAGGTTCAGCAAGCTTTGTAGCGTCATACGAAGCATTCAATGCGAAGTACCCCGGAACAATTCCGATAAGGATCAGCATGATAAGACCAACACCTTTTTGGCCGTCATTCTGACCATGAAAAAAGCTTACGAAAGTGCAGGTAAGCAATAGCGTTCAGCGAATCGCGGGAGGCG
>JANYDR010000247.1 GCA_025363495.1 Cyclobacteriaceae bacterium
AGATTGCGGTACACTTCGTGGATTGAAAGTAATGGCGTTGAAAGACAACGAAGATATCGTTGAGCCATTGTCAGAACGTATCGTTGGACGTGTATCAGTTCATGATATTTATGATCCTATCACGGAGGCATTGATTTGCGCAGCAAGCGGTGAAATCACTGATGAGATCGCTAAGCAAATAGATGAAACAAGTATTGAAGAAGTTGAAATTCGTTCAATCCTTACTTGTGAATCAAAAGTAGGTGGATGTACTAAATGTTACGGTCGCAATCTGGCAACGGGCAGAATGGTACAAGCTGGTGAAGCTGTCGGCGTAATCGCTGCACAGTCAATTGGTGAGCCTGGAACACAGTTGACACTTCGTACCTTCCACGTGGGTGGTGCGGCGTCTAACATCGCTACCGAAGCAAGCATTAAAGCTAAGTTCTCTGGCACTATCGAATTCGAAGGTGTTCGCACAATCGACAGTACTGATAAAGATGGTAACAAGGTGAAGATCGTAATGGGTCGTACCGGTGAAATCCGAATCGTAGAGAAAGAAAAGGCCCGTGTCCTTATTACGAATAACGTTCCTTATGGTTCATTCCTTTTCGTTAAGGATGGTCAGAAGGTTGAGAAGAATGATGAGTTGTGTAACTGGGATCCATACAATGCGGTAATCCTTTCTGAATTTGATGGTGAAGTTGAATATGAAGCAATCATAGAAGGCATCACATTCAAAGAAGAATCCGATGAGCAGACAGGTCACCGTGAAAAGGTTATTACTGAAACACGTGATAAGACTAAAAATCCGGCCCTTATTGTTAAAGGAAAAACAGATTCCAAGTCATATAACATTCCGGTGGGAGCTCACTTGGCAGTTGATGCGGGTGAACAAATTAAGGCTGGTCATGTGCTTGTAAAGATTCCTCGTGCGGTTGGTAAGTCTCGTGACATCACGGGAGGTCTTCCACGCGTAACGGAATTATTCGAAGCACGTAACCCTTCTAATCCAGCGGTTGTGAGTGAGATCGACGGTGTGGTAACATATGGTGGTATCAAACGTGGTAATCGTGAAATTTTCATTGAGTCACGCGATGGTGTGCAGAAACGTTATTTAGTGCCGTTGTCTAAGCACATTCTGGTTCAGGATAATGACTTCATCAAAGCAGGGCAACCGCTTTCCGATGGTGCTATTACTCCATCCGATATTCTTTCGATCAAGGGCCCGACAGCCGTTCAGGAATATCTTGTTAATGAAATCCAGGAAGTGTACCGCTTGCAAGGTGTGAAGATCAATGATAAGCACATCGAATGTATCGTGAGTCAGATGATGCAGAAGGTTGAGATCATCGACAGTGGTGATACAAGCTTCTTACAAGGAGAATATGTTGACAAGCTTGAGTTCCGTGAAATAAATGACCTGGTATTGGATAAGAAAGTTATCCTTGATTCAGGTGATTCACAGAAACTTAAACCGGGTCAGATCGTAACGGCACGTGAGCTTCGTGATGAGAACTCTTCATTGAAGAGAAAAGATCAGAAGATTGCGGATGTTCGTGATGCAATGCCTGCGGTTTCAAGACCAACGCTTCAAGGTATCACACAAGCTTCGTTGAAGACTGAAAGCTGGCTGTCAGCTGCGTCTTTTCAAGAGACAACGAAGGTGTTGAGCGAAGCTGCGATCAGAGGTAAAGCCGATCATTTGGCTGGCTTAAAGGAGAATGTGATCGTTGGTCACCTGATCCCTGCCGGTACAGGTCAGCGCACATTTAACGATCTGATTGTTGGCTCGGAAGAAGAGTACGAAAAGATGGAAGCGCCAGCTCCGGCTCCTGCACCTCGTAAGGAGAGAGAGTTGACGGCGTAAGACGTAATAAATAATAAGAGAAGCCCTTCTGAATTTTTTCGGAGGGGCTTTTTGTTTTAGGAAAGGATTTATAAGGAAGTTAGGGAGGACGAAGAGAGGCGACTTCGTCGCGGAATATTTCACCACAGGAGTCACAGAGTGCATGGAGTTTGGAATACCTGATGACTTGGATGCGACGCTGGGGAATAGTATTTGATTTCTTATTTTTTAATAAAAACTCTGTATTAAATCTCCGTGTGCTCCTTGACTCCGTGGTGACATATTCAAACACCGAAGGTGTTTAGATTTTGGTTTAGGATTTCGACTTTGTCGGAGATACAATTTCACCACGGAGTCACGGAGCGCACGGAGAATACAGGCGAACATTCTTTGTTAGAATCCATTCATTATTCTTTTAACACCATCTACGAGTCTGCACTCATTGAAATTCATCAGCAACCCAATCCTATGTCCGGATAACTTTAAATATGTAAGCAACTGTGAAGTATGAATTGGAATTAGTTTTTCAACTGACTTTACTTCTACGACAACCGAATTTTCGACCAATAAATCTATACGATATCCGCAGTCAAGTTTGATACCTTCAAAATAAACAGGCAGAGCGACTTCTTTATCAACCGTTAAACCGGATTTTGTCAATTTATAATAGAGACAAGCCTGATAGGTCGATTCAAGCAACCCTGGTCCCAGGTGTGAATGAACCGCAATTGCGCAGCCAATGATTTTTTCTGTTGTGTGTTGACCATTTAGCATAATATCCTAAAGAACATTATTTCAAATATTATTCGCCAGCACTTGATTCAGATCATCAGGTATTCCAGACAGCGTTTCGATTTCCATCGCGACGAAGTTGCCCTCTGTGCGCTCCGTGACTCCGTGGTGAATGAATTTAAAAATACTAAAGGCATTTCCCTCTTTTGCTTGAAAAAAAATCACCACGGAGCCACGGAGACCACGAAGAATACACAGATATTTTGCCAAAGGCGTTAGCTAATCTTGTTATCCATTAAGCAATCATGAATATTCT
>JANYDR010000263.1 GCA_025363495.1 Cyclobacteriaceae bacterium
GGCCATGGCGATATGCATGATTCCTTCTTTAGAACCCATTAAGGGCAATATGCCTGATTCAGGGTCTAGTGTAACGCCGTATACATTATTATACTGCGCTGCGATCGCTTGTCGTAAGGCGGGAATGCCCTTATAATTCTGATAACCGTGATTCGCAGGATTTTCCGCAGAACGCACTAGTGCCGATACCGTATTGGCAGAAGGCGCAAGATCGGGACTTCCAATCCCGAGGTTTATCACACGAAGTTCGGGCGTAACCATCGCACGCACTTCCGCCAGCTTTTTGCTGAAGTAGTACTCCTCCACATTTGCGATTCTATTTGCTGTCTTAATCATATTAACCTCATTAAAATCCTGTCAAGACTTTATTTCCGCCTTCTTATACTCTCCCAGTACATTCAAATTTCTCGTTTGTCGCAATACCAGGTTAAGCGCGACATCATAATTCTTTTTCTTCTTCCACTCCACATCAATATGAATAGAATACTCCCGTGGCTTTCCTATAATTGGTATTGATTGGATCTTGGTAAGATTGATATTATTCTCTTTGAAAGACATTAATACGTTCGCCAGGCTTCCGGCTTCATTAGCAACTTCAAAGGATAAGGAGGCTTTATTACTGTCGATTATTCTCTCGCTCTTTTTGGTAAGAATGAGAAAGCGGGTAAAGTTCTTTTTATGAGTCTCTATTCTTTTTTCGAGGATCTGCAATCCGAATTTTTTTGCAGCGTGCTCATTCGCAATAGCGGCAGTGTCTTTTAGTTTTTTGTCTTTAACTCTCTTTGCTGATAGCGCAGTGTCTTCACTTTCCCTTATTTCAACACCTTGCAACTTATTAAGGAATTCAGTGCACTGACGAATAGCCATCGGGTGCGACTCAATACATTTAATGTCCTCCATTTTCACACCCGGAAGTGCGAGGAGGTGCATGTGAATTGGCAGATACAATTCTCCAACAATCGCGAAATGATATTCCTGTAAAAGAAAGTAGTTAGGTAAAATACTTCCTGCAATAGAATTCTCAATTGCCATTACCGCATAGTCGGCGCGATCATATTTCAGCGTCTCACATAGCTCATGGAACGACAGGCATTCGACCGTATCGATCGGTCCCTCGAAATGCGTAAGAGCCGCCACTTCATGGAAGCTGGTGGCTATTCCCTGTATCGCAATTCTAAGTTTCTTCTTCTTCATACCGAAAGTATTGTCAAAAAAAAATCCCGGATGAACCGGGACTTTCTGAGTTTCTGTTATCTTTTAATGATCAACAAAGCGCTCTGTCAGTCCCGAGGGATTGATAGAAATAGAAGTAAAAATAAAATCGCTTGTTGCTCATCGTTGTATTCTGAAGGCTAAGAACGGGTAAAAATTGGGATTGAGCAACTTAGGGAAGAAAGATTTGTAATAAATTATGTTTCGCTAACTACTGTTAGTCAGAGAAGTTCGCTACATCTGACTTCAATTTAAATGCATTTCCCGCAGATTTTCGCTGATCTAATGCACACAGATTTTCGCGGAACTTTAAGAATAAAGCGTCATAGAATTCCGCGAAAATCTGCGAGTACTCAATCAGCGAAAATCTGCGGGAAATGCACTCTCTGCCTTCCAATTGGGTAGCATTCCCTAAAAAAGTAACTTTGCCTCAAATTCCATCACCATGAAAACCTTTTTGATCGCCTTCTCCTTTCTTATTCTTGTCTCCTGTGGTAAAGGCGGTGAGCACGCTAACCATGACAAGCCCGACGAGGCTGTGACCGGCAATCCAAACCAGGCGTTATACGATCAGGTGATGGACATTCATGATGAAGTGATGCCAAAAATGGAGGATATCTATAAACTCAAGCAAACATTAGAAGAAAAAATTGCCAATACGCCTGGCATGGTAGAAGATAAGAAAAAAGAACTTCAACAAATGATTGCCTCTCTTGACTCAACGAACAATGCCATGATGGATTGGATGCATCATTTTAGTCCACTTCCTGATTCAGTAGATCAGGAGAAAGCACGCGAATACCTTGAGACCGAAATGGAGAGTATTAAGAAAGTACGCGACCTGACGAATGAAACAATTCAAAAGATTAATGAAAAATTAAAATGAAAGGATGAAAGAAGGTGATGACACACTCAAGTGTACCCGCATTCATAGTAGTTGGAACTTAATAAATTTACCCTATCCCCATTTTTCAAATCCTCAAATTTTCAAATCTCCAAATTATTTAAACTGATGCGGTAAAGTCATGGACGCTTTTTCTCCAGCGTCTTCCTTACTTTTCTGTTCCAGCCGAATATTATACCTGATAGCCTGCCAGTACTCTCCACCATACCCAACTAAAATCTCTGATCGGGCTGGTATATCCCGGGTTGCTGCAATAAAGCATCGCTTACCTTCAGTTACATATTCCGAATTGTTTTTGAGGCCTTTAACACGAATGATCCCCTTTGCATCATTTGCATAATGCGCAAACCCTTTATGCTTCCATGCATCAATTACATACTTGTTTGTAAAGAAGAACACATAACCATTATGGTCTTCGGTCATTTTCTGAACTTCTTTCCAGGTAAGTATCTGACCTTTGTATTCTGTGATTCGTGTTCCTTTTGAGATAAAGACTTTCGTGAATAAACCTTTGCCAGCACCGGACAAGGTTGAACGTTTGAGATAGAGGTGTTTTTCGAGAAGCGCCATGCGGTCGCAATGCAAGGTAAATTCGGTGATTCGATTATTCGTTAATGAGGCCCATCATCGAATAATCGAATCACCGAATTTAAAATTGCCAGTAAGCTATTTGTTTATCAGGACAGGAAGACTCGTGATCAAAATCTTCAAATCAGCATCATTCACCATCTTCTTCTCATCTGCTACCAACAAGAAATTCTCATAGAGTGAATTAAGCTCCTCTCCTTCGAAATGATATCCGAGCAACTCTACACGATGCTTAAGAGCAGCACGCCCGCTCCGGGCAGTCAACACAATAGATGACGACCCAACACCCACATCGGCAGGGTTAATGATTTCATAATTCTCTGAATGTTTCAGGAACCCATCCTGATGGATTCCGGATGAATGAGCGAATGCATTTTTCCCTACAATGGCTTTATTGGCTTGAACAGGCATTCTCATCATCGAGCTAACAAGCTGACTCAGTCCATAAATTCTTTCGGATTTAATATTGGTAGTCAATCCAATATCACCGTGAGTTTTAATGATCATAGCCACTTCTTCAAGTGAAGTATTACCTGCACGTTCGCCGATACCATTCATCGTTACTTCAGCCTGGCGAGCGCCATTCAGCAAACCTGCCATCGTATTTGCTGTGGCAAGGCCAAGGTCATTATGGCAATGAACAGAAATAACTGCTTTATCAATATTCTTTACATTTTCAAATAAGTATTGAATGCGTTTTCCATATAAATGAGGAAGGCAATATCCTGTTGTGTCTGGAATATTCACTACATCAGCGCCAGCGGCGATCACTGCCTGCGTCAGCTTCGCGAGAAATTCCAGGTCTGCTCGGCCGGCATCTTCGGCGTAAAACTCCACTTCATAACCTTTGCTCTTCGCATACTCAACAGCCCATACGCCTTGCTCGAGCACTTGTTCTCGATTGCTGCGAAACTTATGTTTAATGTGAACATCGGAAGCACCAATACCTGTATGAATTCGTCCACGCTTCGCATGATGCAATGCTTCCGCTGCAACGTCGATATCCTCTTTCTTTGCACGGGTAAGTCCACAAACAGTAACATTCTTCACTGCTTTGGATATCTCCACCACTGAAAGAAAATCGCCAGGACTTGAAATCGGAAAACCGGCTTCAATCACGTCAACACCCAATTCTTCGAGCTCGCGTGCAATGATTACTTTTTCCTCCGTGGAAAGTTGGCATCCTGGCACTTGCTCGCCGTCGCGAAGGGTGGTGTCGAAAATTTGAATTTTATCTTTCATACGTAAGTTCGTTAGTCGTTATTGGTTGATCGTTGTTCGTTGCCTGCTATCAATACTCATTTATTTAATGACACACTTGCCATTGATAACTTTTCAAGTATCTGAGTCCCCATTGATTGTGTATTCAATATTTTATTCTTAGATGTATTAGCATCAGCAATATCTGCTGTGCGATAACCTGCCTTTAATGTATCTGACACCGCCTTCAAGACAGTTTCTGATTCTTCCTTCATTCCAAAAGAAATATCCAGGAGAAGGGCTACCGACAAGATGGATGCCAACGGATTGGCTATTCCTTTTCCCGTAATATCATGAGCACTGCCGTGGATGGGTTCGTATAAACCAACCCTATCTCCCACCGATGCAGAAGCTAGCATTCCCATCGAGCCCGCTATCTGCGATGCCTCATCTGTAAGTATATCTCCAAAAAGATTTCCGGTAAGGACTACATCAAAGCTACGGGGAGCCCGGATGAGTTTCATTGCTGCCGAATCAACAAACTGGTGTTCCAATGTTATATCAGGATATTGCTTGCCAATCTCTTGTACCGTTTCTCTCCACAGCCGTGAACTTTCCAATACATTTGCCTTATCGACGGATGTAACTTTTTTTCTTCGTGTACGTGCCGCCTGAAATGCCTTATGTGCAATACGCTCGATTTCATATCGCTGATAGACCATTATATCATAGGCAGTATTGCCATCATCCTTTCTTCCTTTTTCACCGAAATAAACATCGCCCGTTAGCTCTCGGAAGAAAAGAATATCAGCACCACGCAACACATCTGCCTTGATGCTTGATGCCTCAAGGAGTTCATCAAAAAGTTTAATCGGACGCAGGTTAGCATAAAGACCAAGCTCCTTGCGCATCTTCAACAATCCCTGCTCAGGTCTTACTCTCAGTGTAGGATCATTGTCATATTTAGGATGGCCCACTGCCCCAAATAATATGGCGTCACAATTCTTAAGCTTGGCAAGTGTCTCGTCAGGAAGTGCATTGCCGGTGCTTTCTATTGCATCATGACCAATGATTGCCTGGTCAAATTCAAATGAATGACCAAAGTCTTCAGCAATTTTTTCCAATACCTTCTTCCCTTCAGTAGTAACCTCTTTTCCAATACCATCACCCGGAAGAATTACAATCTTTTTATTCATGTCTAGTGTACTAAATCAAATTCACGGATCTCTTTATTCAGACTCAACAGATAATCAATATCATCGTAACCATTGATCATGCAGGTTTTCTTATAGAGATTGATCTCAAAATTCTCAGATACTCCGTTTATCGAAACAGTTTGCTTTTCAAGATCAACAATGACTTCCGTTTTTGGATTTTTCTGAATCAACTCAAATGCATTTTTCAAAAACGAATCTGACACCACCACCGGGAGCAATCCGTTATTTAGGGCGTTTCCTTTAAAGATGTCAGCAAAGAAGCTGGAAATCACTACACGAAATCCAAAATCAAAAATTGCCCACGCTGCATGCTCGCGACTGCTTCCACAGCCAAAATTCTTTCCTCCAATCAAAACTTTTCCAGAGTATACTCCGGTGTTCAATA
>JANYDR010000281.1 GCA_025363495.1 Cyclobacteriaceae bacterium
AAGCGGTAGATAAAATTGTCCAGTATCTCGAGCGTGTTAGTTGGGACCACCAGGAAGATCTCCCGCCGAACATTCTCCTCCTTTGCGTATTTTTTTACAGACTCGGTTTGATTCTTTATGTAAGTTGGAAAGTTAGAGAGGTCTTCACTTGCAGGGCTCTTTGCGTCGAAGATCACGAACTCCTCAACAATTTTAATTGTATTGTCGGGCTCACCTTTGAAGGGCACTTTCTCTACATACTCAACAGTATACTTTGAGCAAATAGCCCTGATGGCATTGCTGACTTTTTCTTCGTGATTAGACCATGTTTCTTTTTGTCGCTTAAGACGGTCGATCTCTGCATTCTTTCTTTCTTCAAGCTCATCGTCACGGTCTCTCTGAAATTTTTCCTGGATCTGCTTTAATGAAGAAACGGAATTGGAATGTTCTTGTCTCCGAAACTCTTCATCCTTTCTAAGTTTTGCATTGTCGTCACGCAGTTCGCGGATTTCTTTTTCAAAACTCTCCAGTTTTCCACGCGCTACGGTAAGATCGTTTGATAGTTCCTGCCCGCGCCGTAAGTATTGCTTATTCTCGGTTGTTAGCGAAGTAACCTGACTTTGCAGCTCTTCGATTTTCTTATTAAAGTTCTGCTCGGAATTTTTTAAGCCTCCGATTTCAGTCGCAAGCCGTGTATTCGTCTCCTGAAATCCTTTTACCGAAGCTTTCTCTAATGAATAGTTATTCTCAAGCCTTGAATTTTCTGTTCGCAATGTATCAATCGCAGAAATAAGCTTTTGCAAATCTCCACTCGCATCAATGACTTGATTCTTTACCTCACCCCACTGAAAAAGCCGTCCGAAAAACCCGATGTTCTTCAGGCTTTCAAACAAAACTTTTATCCTGTCAAAATTCATCTCCATAGCTTACCCCTGTCTCCTGCTCCAATTTCCATTTTACTTTTTTCTGTTTTCAGAATTCAATCAACAACTGCCCCTTCTCCACCGTATCGCCTTTTTTAATCTTCACATTCTTTACGGTGCCTTCACCCGGAGCTTTGATAATATTTTCCATTTTCATCGCCTCGAGGACCAATAAAGGATCTCCTGCCTTTACAGTATCTCCCGCTTTTACTCTTAAATCGATTATCAATCCTGGCATTGGGGCCTTTATAACATTCACTTTCCCCACGGCGCTTGCATTCATTCCCATTTTTTCAAGGAGAATATCAAATTTATCACGAAGCTGCAGCGCGTAATTGACTCCGTTTATTTTAAGGTCCACTGTCTTTGCTTCCCTGTCCAGCTTCACCACCTCGGCGCGATAACCCTTGTTCTTACATATAATGTGATAATGCCCGTTCCCGAGTGAGGTCACATCCCACGCAAGTGGATTGCCATTCACGAGCCAGTTCTCTTGTTCAGAGACAATTTCAAATGCTTTTCCGTTGACAATAGCTTTATACATGATGTCAAAAATAGCGGGTGTGACGGTGGTTTAGTTTAAAATCATGAAATTTGTTTCCGCCTGCCCGCAACTAAGCAGGAATTCATTACACCTCATCCATCACGTGAACTGGAAAACCCTTCTTTCTGCCAACCGTCTCGGTCAAAAGTCAACTTCCCCGGAATCTTATCGGAGCGCCTTCGAACAGGATTATGACCGTATTATTTTTTCACATCCATTCCGGCGCTTACAGGATAAGACTCAAGTTCATCCGTTGCCCGAACATGACTTCGTTCATACGCGCCTTACGCATAGCCTCGAGGTTTCAAGTGTTGGAAGATCGCTCGGGAAAATGGTAGGCAAAGTAATTCTGGAGCGTCACCCGGAATTGAATAAAGATTTTTCATTATTTGATTTCGGTGCAATTGTAGCGGCCGCATCATTGGCACATGATCTTGGCAATCCTCCATTCGGACATGCCGGTGAAGATGCGCTTTCAGATTTTTTCCTGGCGCATAGTGAATGGAAAGAAAAAATGAGTGAACCCGAGTGGACCGACTTGACAAAGTTTGAAGGCAACGCACAAGGTTTCCGTATTCTGAATCAAAACGAATATGGGATGAAGCTTACCTGCGCGACACTCGGAGCGTTTACAAAGTATCCATGCCCAGCTTATTTTCCGTCGCGTGATAAATTAAGGAAGAGTCAGAAGAAATTTGGCTTCTTCCAAAGTGAGAAAATAATTTTCTCTGATGTAGCTACACAATTGGAATTGATTCCTTCTTCTGGTGCGTGGTCACGACACCCTCTTGCTTTTTTGGTCGAAGCAGCAGATGATGTTTGTTACAGTATTATCGATCTTGAGGATGGATGTCGTCTTGGACTTGTAAGCTTTGAGGAAACAGTTGAGCTGCTTGCTCCAATATTGAAAGATAAGCTTGATCGTAAGAAACTGGCAGGCGATCAAAGTCTTAATAAAAAATTGGGAACACTTCGCGCCCTGACCATTGGTGAATTGATTAATGCGTGTTCCACTTTTTTTCTTGATCACGAAAAGAATATCATAGACGGAAAATTTGATGCGGCACTTGTTGATCTTTGTGAATTCAGCGAGGCATTGAAAAAAATAACTGCCGTCTCTATTCAAAAAATCTATCGCGCGCGAGAGGTTGTAGAAATTGAGGCGACAGGACATGAAGTTTTGCCTGGATTGCTGGGAGAGTTTGTAATCGCCGGCGATCTCTTGCGGAAAAAAGACCGCTCCCGTAAATACAATAACCTTGCGCTTCTTTTCCCCCCCGAGATCAGCAAAGCGATTGTCGAGAGCGAGAATGAATATGGGATGCTGAGACAAGTGATTGATTTTATTTCTGGCTTAACCGATAGGCATGCATTGTCGTTGTTTAGAAAGATCAAGGGGATTTCTTATTAAAAGGAAAAGGCTAATACATTTCCCGCAGATCTTCGCAGATATAATGCTCGCAAATTTTTGCGGAATTTTAAGACATCCTTGAATTCCGCGAATGTCAGCGTGTATTCAATCCCCGGGAATCCGCGGGAAAATGTATTTTCTATGTAACTGAAAGAAAAGGCAGAAAATAGGCTCTCCGGAAATCGGAAAATTCTTCCTACATGGAATTGCTCCTCTAACTTTTCACCTTCTCTATTCTCACATTCTCTAACTACATTTGCCGGTTCTAAAACAGCATTCCAACGTGTGGTCACGCATTGCAGATAATATAATCAAGTTCCGGCTCCCGCTCCTGGGTGTAATCGCCATAATCACTGCAATAATGGGCTATTATGCCTCCCGCGTGGAGATGAGCTACGAAATAAACAGGACCGTTCCGCCGGAGGATCCTGACATGGTGATCCTGAATAATTTCAAGAAGCAATTCGGAGAGGACGGCAATATCATGGCCGTCGGCTTACAGGATAGCTCGGTTTTTCAAAAGGACAACTTCAATGCACTTTCTCAACTCGGCAATCAGTTCCGGAAAATGGAAGGAGTTAATGAGGTGATATCCCTGCCCAGGCTAAGAGTGATATTAAAAGATACAGTAAACACCAGATTCTATTCAGCAAGACTTTTCCCGGATGTACTTAATTCACAACAACAGCTTGATAGTTTGCTAACCATATCAAGTGGTCAGAAATTATATGCCGGACAATTGGTAAACGAGAAAAATGGAGCGGTGCTTCTTTTAGTATCTGTCGACAAGGAATATGCGAATTCCGTCAAGCGGGAAAAAATGACCGATGACCTCGTTGCTATCGGGAATAGTTTTACAAAAAAGACGGGTATTGAATTGAGATACGCCGGACTTCCTTTCATGAGATCGGTAGTTGCCCAGCAGGTAAAGAAAGAACTTTCCATGTTTACGATTTTATCGGCAGTGGTGACAGGATTGATCATGCTGATCTTCTTCCGCTCTGTACGGGCTGTAGTTTTTTCCATGATCATGATTGGTGTGCTGGTCGTCTGGACACTAGGTACCATTACGTTACTTGGATTTAAAATCACGTTGCTCAGTGGTTTGATTCCGCCAGTCATCGTGACGATAGGAATTACCAATGCCATCTACTTATTAAATAAGTATCACGTAGAGTTTGCCAAACACAAGAACAAACTGGAGGCTATCCGTATCGTGGTGCAGAAGATGGGATTGGCAACTTTCCTTACGAATCTTACCGTCGCTATTGGGTTCCTTACTTTATTGACAACCGACATCACCATTCTTCGTGAGTTCGGGATTGTAGCCGGAATTAATATTATAGGTTTGTTTGTCGTAAGTCTAATCATGATCCCGGGGATTTTATCCTGGCTGCCGGAACCTTCTTCGAAGCATCTTAAGCATTTGAGTTTTCCCATGATGGGTTGGTTTGTTCGCGCTGTTGATACAATAGTGAGTAAACATCGCACATACATTTACATAGCAGCTACCCTGGCAACAGCTCTTGCTGTAGTAGGAATCATGAAGTTACAATCTGTGTCGTTTATGGTGGATGACATTCCTGAAGAAAGTCAGATAAAAAAAGACCTGAAATTTTTTGAAGCAAACTTCAGCGGTGTAATGCCTTTAGAGATAGAAGTCGACGTCATTACAAAGAGGAAGCGTCCTCTGTTTGATATGAATAATCTGGAAGCGATCGATGCCTTTGAAGCTTCATTGGATTCGATAACAGTGATTTCAAGGCCGCTATCAGTGGTGACGCTTGTTAAAGCTGCGCGACAGGCATTTTATAATAATAACCCGGCCCGCTATGCCCTGCCAACAACAAAGGGCGAGGCCGCGTTTATCCTGCGTTATATGAAAAGCCAGGGCCAATCTGACAGTAGTGGATTGAGCACAAAACTTCTCCGCTCATTTGTTGATTCATCCTACAGCAAAATGAGCATCAAGATGCAAATGGCAGACATTGGTTCGAAGAAGATGGATTCATTGGTAAAGCTTGTTATTCAACCCAAAGCGGATTCTCTTGTATCAGCATTGAAGCGTAATCTTAAATCGGATAAAGATTCAGTCGTTGTTGTAGTAACGGGCACTTCTAAAATATTCATTAAAGGAAATAATTTTCTGATCAGCAATCTGACGGAAAGTTTGGTGTGGGCATTCGTTCTGATTACACTTTCTATGGCATTTTTATTTGCCAATCCACGAATGATTATCATCTCCCTAATACCGAATTTGATTGCGCTCATGATCACGGCAGGTCTAATGGGTTATCTTCATATTCCGCTGAAGGCGAGCACGGCATTGATCTTCAGTATCACGTTTGGTATTTCGGTTGATAACTCTATTCGCTTCCTGGCAAAGTACAGACAAGAGCTTCGCGCAACAGGTTTTCTAGTTTTCAAGTCTGTAAGTGAAAGCATATTGGAAACTGGAAAAAGCATTATTTATACTTCTATTGCCCTTTTTGCAGGTTTTATCATTTTTGCTTTTTCTGATTTCGGAGGAACGATCGCGCTTGGCATTCTCACGTCTACCACACTGGTTATATCAATGTTTACCAATCTTATTTTGTTACCGGCACTCATACTCACATTTGACAGACCGAAGAAGGCAACACATGAAAAACTTCCGATAGATGATTTTGATTCTACGTCTTATGGCGAGCACGAAGATGAAGAGATTGATTTGAGCAAGATTAAAATTGACAGGAAGGGCGTTGAATAACCATGCATTGTGGGTTTGATTATTGGGATATGTTTTGTGCGCACTTGCAACCTGAATCCTGCGACATGCAACCTAAATCGCAATAAAATCAAAACAATTAGTCAATCAATTATTATTTATAATAAAGACGAATGATTGCCAAGTATAAAGAAGACAAAGATCTGAGTTTTGTAAAAGTCGCGGAGGACGTGCTGAAGTTTTGGAAAGATGAGAAAGTCTTTGAAAAGTCAGTAAGTCAACGCAACGGAAATCCAATTTTTACATTTTACGAAGGCCCACCTTCGGCCAATGGAACACCTGGTATCCATCACGTGATGGCGCGTACAGTAAAAGATATTTTTTGTCGTTTTAAAACATTACAAGGTTATCAGGTAAAAAGAAAAGGTGGTTGGGACACCCATGGACTTCCTGTGGAACTGCAGGTGGAGAAAGAATTAGGTATCACAAAAGATGATATTGGAAAAAAGATCTCTATTGAAGAATATAACAAGAAGTGCCGCGAAACGGTAATGAAGTATAAAGATCAGTGGGACGATGTGACAATAAAGATGGGATACTGGGTTGATCTTGATCATCCATACGTTACCTATAACAATGAATACATTGAGACACTGTGGTGGATATTAAAGCAATTCTACAATAAAGGATTGTTGTACAAAGGCTTTACAATTCAGCCATATTCTCCTTCAGACGGAACTGGATTGAGCTCGCATGAGTTAAATCAGCCCGGTTGTTATAAAGAAGTTAAGGATACGACGGTAGTTGCGCAGTTCAAAGTAAAGCATGATTCAAAGTCTGAATTCCTATTCGGTTGTCCGAATAAAGAAGTTCACATTCTTGCCTGGACTACCACTCCATGGACACTTCCATCCAATATGGCCCTCGCGGTCGGTGCAAAGATCAACTATGTTCAGGTAAATACGTTTAATCCGTACACGTTCAAACCAGTAAGTGTAATTCTCGCCAAAGATCTTGTTGGAAAGTATTTTTCTGACAAAAACAAGGACCTGAAGATTGAAGATTACAAGCAAGGAGATAAAGTAATTCCCTTTCAGATTGTTCAGGAATTCCCCGGAAAGCAATTGATTGGAATTCGTTACGAACAATTAATGCCCTACATGCAACCGCTATATGATGCTGACAAAGCATTCGATGTAGTTGCCGGAGATTTCGTTACAACAGAAGATGGTACAGGTGTTGTTCACATCTCACCAACCTTTGGCGCAGACGACTTTCGTGTAGCAAAACAGAATGGCATTCCTCCAATGACATTGAAAGATGAGCTTGGAAATGAAACTCCTACTGTTGACAAAAAGGGGAAATTTGTAAAAGAGATTGGCGTAAAGCTTATGGAAGGCGTTGCTGCATTTAAGATCAAAACGCACAAGCCTCTTGGTGAGAATGATTTCTACGTAAAGAATTATACTGATGAAGATGAAACTAATCCAGATTACAAAAACACGGATGTCATTATCTCCATCATTTTAAAAGAAGAGAACAAGGCTTTCAAGGTTGAGAAATACGAGCACACGTATCCACATTCATGGAGGACGGACAAGCCTGTGCTTTATTATCCGTTGGATGCATGGTTCATCAAAACCACTGCATTGAAAGATAGGATGGTGGAATTAAACAAGACCATCAACTGGAAGCCCGAGTCTACCGGAACAGGCCGTTTTGGGAATTGGCTGGAGAATCTTGTCGACTGGAATTTATCGCGTTCACGCTATTGGGGAACACCGTTGCCAATATGGAGAACAAAAGATGGGAAGGAAGAGATTTGCATTGGCTCAACGATGGAGTTAGCATCTGAAATCGAGAAAGCCAACAAATTCAATATCCAGAATCCTTCATTCGAAAAGCAGAAATCATCGTTCGACCTTCATCGTCCGTTTGTTGATGAGATTGTATTAGCAAGTCCTTCCGGTCAACAAATGTATCGCGAATCCGACCTCATCGACGTATGGTTCGATTCAGGTGCCATGCCGTATGCACAATGGGGATTGAACGCTGAAAAATTAAAAGCAGGAGATAAATTTCCATTCAATGAAGGATTCAATGGTGCCTTCCCTGCCGACTTTATCTCTGAAGGTGTTGATCAAACGCGCGGCTGGTTTTTCACGCTTCATGCAATTGCGTCACTGTTATACGATAGCGTTGCCTTTAAAAATGTATTGTCTACCGGACTTGTGCTCGACAAAGACG
Organism: Cyclobacteriaceae bacterium; assembly: GCA_025363495.1. GTDB lineage: Bacteria > Bacteroidota > Bacteroidia > Cytophagales > Cyclobacteriaceae > ELB16-189. The sequence goes on from JANYDR010000281.1 coordinate 7,812, forward strand.
GCAACAAAATGTCCAAGCGCAAGGGCAATGTTATAAATCCATTTACAACCCTTGAAAAATTTGGACCCGATGTTGTGCGCTGGTACATGATGGAAAATGCTCCGCCATGGGACAATCTGAAGTTTGATCTTGAAGGTCTTGGCGAAACACAACGCCGCTTCTTTGGGACATTAATGAATACGTATTCATTCTTTGCTTTGTATGCCAACATTGATGGATACGAGAAAGATGAAATGAAGCTGGTGGCGCGTAAAGACCTTACCAAACTTGATCTATGGATTACTTCAAAACTTCAGACACTGATAGAAGAAGTAACTACAGCGTATAATGATTACGAGCCAACGAGAGCAGCACGTGCGATCCAGGAATTTGTGAACGATCATCTTTCGAATTGGTATGTGAGATTGAATAGAAAGAGATTTTGGCAACCTACTTCGTCCACCGTAGCTTCGGCGAAGGCGGACGCTAAAGCTACGGCGGGCGATGCCTTCGTAGAGTTGTCCGAAGATAAAAAGGCAGCTTACGAAACTCTTTACGAATGTCTCATGGTTGTCAATCAATTGATGTCGCCGATCGCGCCATTCTATTCCGAGTTTCTTTATAAAAATCTTACTGAATCAATACGCAGCAAAGCAATCAAAAATAATACTCCTCTTCGTCATGAATCAGTGCATCTTACTGATTTAGTTAAGACAGAAAAAAGCAGAAGAGATGATGAGCTCGAGCTTTCGATGGAATATGCCCAGAGAATTTGTTCATTGGTACATTCAATCCGCAAGAATAGTAAAATAAAAGTTCGTACACCGCTTGGAAAAGTATTGCTGCCGGTGCTGGATGATAAATTCGCTCAACGAATAAAAGGAGTGGAAGATATCATTAAGTCGGAAGTGAATGTAAAATCAATTGAATACATCGACGATGCTTCCGGACTGTTGGTAAAGAAAGTGAAGCCCAATTTTGCGAAGCTTGGTAAACAATATGGTCCACGCATGAAAGAAGTTTCTGCTGTGATCAATGCATTGTCAAAAGAAGAGATTAATACATTGGACAAGAAGGGCTCTCTTATAAAGGATGGATTTGATTTAGTAGTCGAAGATGTGTTGATTAGTTCAGAGGATATTCCAGGATGGGCAGTGGCAACCGAGGGAGGACTTACTGTAGCGCTGGATATTTCAATCACGGATGATCTTAAAAAAGAGGGTATCGCCCGTGATTTTGTAAACCGTGTACAGAATCTGCGCAAGGACATGGGACTTGAAGTCCTTGATAAAATTGGCATTGAGGTGCAAAAAGATGGAGATTGGACGACCAATGCGCTAACGGAATTCAACGACTATATTCGCACCGAAACTCAGGCTCTTAGTCTCGAGTTGAAGTCAGAGGTAAAAGATGGAACGGAAGTTGACATGGATGAGTTTGTATTGAAAGTGAAGATCAGTTTGAAGAAATAACAATGAAGATTTATAAATATTTTTTTATTGCTCTTTTTGTAATCATCATAGACCACGTCAGTAAGTTGTTGGTGTATAACAACATGTATCTTCATCAGGAGATCAATGTTGTCGGGGAGTGGTTCCGCTTACATTATTTGTTGAATCCGGGCATGGCGTTTGGCTTGCGCTGGGAAAGCGAATTTGGCAAGCTGGCCCTTACGCTCTTCCGAATTGGTGCGATGGTCGGAATAGGTTGGTATTTATACAAGTCGGTTCTACGCAAAGCGAATGATGGATTCTTAATTTGTCTTGCCTTGATCCTTGGCGGTGCTGTGGGCAATGTCATTGATAGTATTTTTTATGGAGTGCTTCTTAACAATGCACCCGACGGTTCACCAACTCCATGGTTTCATGGCCAGGTGATCGATATGTTATTTTTTCCAATGTTCGAATTCTACTGGCCTTCATGGGTTCCTGTATATGGAGGTGAACCATTTTTGTTTTTTAGCCCCGTATTCAACATCGCTGACTCATCAATTTTTATTGGTGTAGTGTCGATCTTATTGTTTCAAAAAACGTTCTTCAATGAAAGTGGCATTGAAATACTAAATATTGATTCAGAACCGACGCCATCTGAAAATCCGTCGATGGATGACAATGAAATAACCGAGCCAGGCGCAACAGACAGACAGCCAACTTCTGAGGAAACTGAAGAGAGCGCCAGCAAATAAATTCAAAATGTTATGGCAGAAACACTCGTTATCTCAGAGGCAAGCACCAAGCCGATACGTTATCAGATATTGGTTCCTCAGATTGAATCACTGGTAGAAGGTGAAAAAGATGTTGTGGCCAATCTTTCCAACATCGCTGCTGCATTAAAACAGACATTCAATTTCTTTTGGGTAGGATTTTATATTGTAAAAAATAATGAGCTCGTTCTCGGACCTTTTCAGGGGCCAATCGCATGTACACGGATAGGTTTGGGAAAGGGAGTTTGTGGTGCCAGCTGGAAAGAGAAAAAACCGATCATCGTTCCAAACGTTGATGAATTTCCTGGTCACATTGCATGCAGTTCTGATTCCAAATCCGAAATTGTATTGCCCGCCTTTAAGAACGGTGAAGTTGCTATTGTCCTGGATGTAGACAGCGATTCATTAAACGATTTTGACCAAACCGATGAACTTTATCTTCAGCAAGTGATGAAGATAATTGAGAAATTTATTTAACAATTCTCAAAGATTCACAGAGTTTAGTTCTCAATCTATTCATATCCTGCGAACCACCGATTACCAATTACTGATTCCCGCTTGCCATTTTCCTGCTACTTCAACGCCCCCGCCCACTCCACAATCTCCTTTGATTGTTCTGGAGTTAATCTCGCGTCCCTATGCACAACAAGATAAGGAGCCAGCGGCATCCATCCGTCCCTCGCTGCCTCCTCAATCTCTTCGAACTTATGCTTTGCTTTTTTCTCAGGATACGTTGCGAACTCATCAAAATTCAAATGACGCTTGCCATCCACCACATGACTATGCAGCCATAATCCGATAGGCTGAATATTGGTGTACCACGGATATTTTGTGTTGTTGCTATGGCAATCATAACAGGAGTATTTCAAGACCTTTTGCACATTATCCGGTATGGCATACTTGGTTGACATTGCATTCGGCATATCCGCTGTCGAGGTATTTCGGTCAGGCCGGATGAATTGGATGATTACCAGTACAACCAGAAATCCTATAAGAATTTTCTTTACCATAGATTTCAATTTGATTTTAAAGTTAATTCATTTTACAAATAAAATTTAAAAATCAAGAAGCATAGTCATGCTTTATTGGCGTCAAGTAATTCCGTGAAAATTCCATTTAACTGGTTTTTTTGCTATGGATTCCAAGACAATCTTGGATAAATCATATTTCTAACGGACTTAAGCAGAAATAAAAAACCCTTTGCCACGGATTACATGGATTTTCACGAATGAGCAGCTTCGCTGTTCATTCGTTTAATTTTTACTTAGTCAACAGTTGAATGGCCACAGATGCAGCAAGCTGCGAATCCTTGGTCTTTATTTCAGCCTGGCTGTATTCTGTACTATCCGTGAAAATCCGTGCTATCCGGTACGCCACGAGGCGTGTGTTTATATAAATTACCTAATGGATGAGAGAGCCATGTAACCAAATTTGTCGTTCGGGTTAAAGTACCTCTGAGGTATGGGGAAGTAATGAAGCATACTAAGTTTAGAGGTTAGGGTCCTTTAAGCTGCTATAGTTAAGCCTCGTTACACCAACAGATATTGGCCAGACTCTCGGATTTGATGAAGCCTGTAATTTTGCTTGGATCAACGACAAAAGGAATAGCAAGGAATATC
>JANYDR010000313.1 GCA_025363495.1 Cyclobacteriaceae bacterium
GATCACTTTGAAGCGGTCCAGGATCCTCTTCTCTGACACAGGACACTAGGACAAATGTCAGAACAATTAGCAACGCAGAATTTTGAGGAAATCTTAAGATTTTCATACGCACCAGGGGTTTGTTGTGCGTATGACAATTAAACGTGGCTACACCCCTATGCCGAATAAGTTATTTTTTATTAAGAGGCAGTTGAGAACCTTCGACAGTCAGATTATCGTCAACCATCCTGTTATTATACTGCTGGATAAATGCTTTAAGCTGATCTTCCATAACCCTGGAAGTATCCGGCAATTGAGTCATCAGATTCTTCCGGAGAAACCTGTCTTTTTTAAAATCATATAATCCAATGGTCTTCGTTCCATCAAATTGCAATAAGTAGTCCCCACGAAAAGTCTGGTAGGTATTATCCAGGTAGTTAAAGGCAAATGGCCTTGTCTTGTCATGGAAGATATCCCGTCCAAACGCAACATATGGTTTATCATAATGCAGTGCGCCGAGCACGGTTGGCATAATATCTATTTGCTGAATGATTTCCGGGGTGAAGCTATTCCAGTCAGTGCCAGGTTGGAAAAAGAAAATAGGAATGGAGAAATAGCCCCATGCAGTGTTGTATTCCGGAACTTTAATTTGAGCTGAGGCGTGGTCTGCCGAGATGACAAATAGAGTATTCTTGTACCATGGCATTTTCGAAGCCGTCTCAAAAAACTTCTTTAATGAATAGTCGGTGTACTCAATCAATTTATAAATCGTGAGATCCCCCTCTTTGAATTTTCCCTTGAACTCCTCCGGTAAGTTATACGGATGATGCGACGAGACTGAAAAGAAATTAGTATAGAACGGCTCTTTAAACCCATTCATTTTCTGCGCATAAAATTGCAGGAACTTATGGTCCCAGATACCCCAGATTCCATCATAGTCATCATTATTATTATACTCGTCTTTTCCGAAATAATCATCAAACTCGCACAGGTTTGCAAATGCCTGAAATCCCATGGAGCCGTTAGGCGCCCCATGAAAGAATGATGTATAATATCCCTTTTCTTTCAGGATACTTGACATACTATTTACTTTATTTCCGGAATAGTGCGATAGTACATACGGGACTTCAATGGAAGGAATGCTGCAGATAATGGAAGGCATGGCATCAATTGACTTACGACCGTTGGCAAAAGAATATTGATAGGCTCGCGAATGACCAATTAACGAATCAAGAAAGGGTGTGTGACCTTTATACGTACCGTTGTCAAGATTGCGATTGTACACTCCAAAAAACTCTTTTGAAAAGCTTTCAAGAATAATTACCACCACATTCTTAGGTTGAAAGGTCAACGAATCATGAGGAGTATGGATTGGCGTGAATAACTTTTCTACTTCTTCATTAGACGAAAAATAATTCACCCGTTGAATGACAGGTGTCTTTGCAGTTCGCAACAGCGCAAAGGATGTATTCAGCACAAGGTTCACATCTTTTGGCGCAGTTGCATACTGTGCGGCATTGCTCAACGTAATGGGACGCGTGCTCTCGCCGAAGCCACCGCGCATCCCGGCAATCACTAGTCCGACTATTAATAACAATGCTATTGTACCGGCTACATATGACACCGTCTTATTTTTAAGCTGAGGACCTTCTATCTTAATTAGCCCAAAGGCCTTTGCCATTATGTAAATCAGTATGGCTAAAAAAACTATAGCATACCAATAATCAAGAAGAAACTGAAACAATAAGCTGCCAGCATTTTGTTCATTTTCGAATTGCCTGAGAACACTAAGAGTGGTTCTTCGAAGTGTAAATTGATAGTAAACTGTATCCGCTACATTAACGAAGAGACCAATGGAGTTGATTACCAAAAAAAGCCATTTTGGAAATCTGTAATATCCGGTGCTAAATCGAAAAGGAAATGGAACGATCAGCAGAAGAAAAAAAAGTGAGTTGAGATAAAGTAGTGCCGACAAATCGAAACGCAACCCGCCTAACATGATTTTTCCAAACCGCTCAAGTGTCATGTCTGGGAAAAATTCAGCGTTGTAAAAATAAAAGCTGATGCGACAGACCATGTAAAGGCCCATCATCAAAAGAAGAGACAACGCGAGAGCAACATATATATTTCCCTTCCATTTAAATCCTTCCGTCAACTGCTTCCACTGCTCTTTCATGAACCCTTATAATTATGAAATGGCGCAAAATAACGTAATACGGGATAATAGTAGCGGTCAAATGGCGATTTTGTCTTAGTTTTGGGTTGGTGATTTTTGAGGGGATGGCGTAGTGATGTATTTTGGCTCGTTGACTTAAACCTGATTCATGAGGAGACTCGTGTTTTGTGCTTTTCTGGTAGTGTCCTTTCAAAACCTCTATTCTCAGAATATCGAGTCTTTTGGAATTACAGGGGGATTCAATGTTCCTCTTACTATTGATAAAGGACTGGACAAAGATCCTCGCTTTCGCGGAAACTTTTTAATTCGGGGCACACCAATCGGATTCCAATATGGGTATGATAAACCGGGATTTGGTTATGTGATTTCACCGAGTTTCTTATCTATAGGTCAGAAATATACCATTGTAAATACAACCGGTGGTGACGTTGGCACCCGGGATATTTCCATGAATTATTTCAGTGTGCCGGTTGCTTTAAAGTTTCACCTCAACGATCTCGCTTTTTTCCGGTTGAGCCTGGTTGCTGCGGTCAATTTTTGCTTTCTGTTAGATGGCAAAGAGACATTTACACATGAAGCCGCCAAGTTGAAATATCCCTCAGGAGTATCTGTACCGACCGATCCAGGATACATTATCGCGTACGACGGCGTGTTTGTACCTTCTGTGACCAACCAGGTTTATGTTTCAAAAGACAAGTACAATTCATTTCAAATGTTTGGCGGAATTGGCTTACGATCAGAACTGGATTTGAGTGAAAAATGGAGTGTGATGCTGGATGGCAGAGCAAACTTTGCAGTCTTTGATTCGCGCAATAAAGCATACCTTGATCAATTACAGACCCCCACAGGAGCTGCAGATTATAATGGATCTCCAGGAGCTCCTGACTTATATGGTCAACGTAGAGACATCTTCCTTTCTGTTACATTAGGTGTATCAAGAATTATAACTACTAAACCCAAATTCAAGGAGCGTCACACCAAGCCACTGCCAAAAGTAAATTATGAAAAGACGAAAGGCATGGGCGGAACAGGTAAGACCAAATCTAAAGGGAAATCGAAGTCTAAGAAAAAATAATAAGCTATTAGCCAGGAGATTGCAGGCTAGCCGATGCTATTAATTATATTTCTCATCCATTGCGCTTCCGAATGAATTACGACAACATTTTAAAAAATGTTAGTAAACACATCAGTCTTGACAAAACTGAAATCGCTTATTTCATCTCGTTATTAGCCTACAGGGAGATACCAAAGAACAAGCTGATACTGGAAGAAGATCAACCCTGCAAGCATATCAATTATGTTAGTAACGGAGCTTTCCGTGCGTATTCATTTGATCTGAAAGGAAAAGAAAGCAGCATCATGTTTGCGATCAACGACTGGTGGATCACTGACATACATGGATTTGTGATGGAGAAAACAGCTCTTATGAATATCGAAGCGATTGAAGACAGCACAATTCTTCAACTGCATAAAACTGATCTTGAAAAATTATGCATCAGAGTTCCTAAGTTTGAAAAATTCTTCCGGATACTGATGCAGAACTCTTATATCAGAGAGCAGCTACGTACCCGGCAAAACCTAACCGAACCGGCAGAAGAGCGGTACAAGAGTTTCACTAAAAAATATCCACAGTTTGTGCAGCGGATTCCATTAAAGTTTATTGCCTCCTATCTTGGTGTGACGCCGCAATTTTTAAGCGTAATCCGCAAAAGAAAAGTCAAGAGTTAAGTTAATCTACATTAACTCTTGTCATTGAGGAAGTTGTTTCCTTTGTGTGATTAAACACAAAATCTATGCTGATACTTATTGCCGGCCCCTATCGAAGTGGCACGAACGACCAACCTGAGCTGATGGAAAAAAATCTCAGGTATCTTGAAGAAGTAGCATTACCGCTATTCCGTGCTGGTCATATCCCAATGATTGGTGAATGGGTAGCGCTTCCGCTTATGAAAGTAGCCGGATCAAAAAAACCGGGTGATACCATCTATGATGAAATCGCTTACCCTATCGCTAACCGGTTGCTTACTAAATGCGATGCTGTTCTTCGTCTTCCGGGAGAATCCAAAGGCGCCGATCAGGATGTTAAGATTGCGAAGGAAAGAGGATTGAAAGTCTTTTATCGTTTGGAGGATATTTTGATGATCACCAATAATGATATTTTGTAGGATTTGTTATTGAGGCAATGCGTGGGAGCATCTTGTATTTATTCATTCGACTCGGCGCGTTCACGCTCAATATATAACTCGGCGCATGAATGCGCTAAATGCAATTTACCACAGAGGCGCAGAGCTCACAGAGTAAATACACACAGAGATTTCTTAGAACTTTACATCGAAACAAGATATTTTTATTGTCTCTTATTGTTTATGTTGCCGCGTCAACAGTCTAGAATCTCCGTGTTTCTCCGTGGCTCTGTGGTGAAATAAAATTTCGGCGAAGCTGAAATGCCAGCTCTGCATCTCCTCTCAATTCGGATGAAAGTCACACAACCGGAGTTAAGCATGCTTCACGATGGCCAAAATATTTTCACTGCCAATTTTAATCAAATCACCTCCTACGAATGGCGGATTATCAGGTAATATTGAAAACATATATCCCTGATTATTTACCTGTTCAATAACTCCTGTATACCTGGCGCCATTAAAGCCAATCTCAATAAAAGTTGTAACTCCCACACGGTCTTTAAACGGCTGAGGATTGATATCCAACACTCCTGCTATTTCAAAGTCATCTCCATCGCGGTTGACCGTCATACTTAATTGGCTTAGGTGAAATGCAAGATAGGAAAGTTAAAGCTTGAATACGCAAAGGTTACAATCCTCACCGGCACGCGCTAAAAGCGTGACTCATCATCTATCGACCCATCGGCCAACTGACGCTCTTTCAAAAAACTTCGCAATTTTCGCACATTCTCCTACCATCATTTGTTATAATTTTGATCAGCTCAAAACAATCACCCATGGAAACCGTCTCACCAAATATTTTTGTAAACGACATCAAATCGACAATTGAATTCTATAAACTCCTTGGATTTAATATTGTGGCAACTGTGCCGGAAGAAGGCGGAGAACTAGTATTTGCGTTAATGATGAATGGCGAGACTACATTTATGTTCCAGACATTTGCCAGTATCGAAGGCAAGTTACCGTGGATTAGTCGCAGCAACGGCGGATCACTGCTTTTATATGTCAAGCTCAAAGGCATCAGGAGATTTTATGAAGAGGTCAGCAACAAAGTAAAAATTCTTACCCATCTTGAAACCACCTTCTATGGCGCTACCGAGTTTTCGATACTTGACAATAACAATTATATGCTGACTTTTGCGGAAGATGAGTAACAGTTCCCCCAATCACCTCGTTGCATCGCCGGCGGAAAAAAAGAAACTAAGGGCCGCCAGGATTAAAGTCGGCGAGGTACACCTTCATTCTGTAAAAGAACTTCAGGATATATTAAATGCGTCCCGAATCCGGGCGATGGAATTATTCGCTCTTTCGGAATTCCAAAGCCTGCCTTCGATCGGTGTACGGTTCGCGCATGATCTTATCACAATGGGATATTATTCACTGGGTGATCTAAAAGGCAAAGACGGGGCAAAACTTACTGACAAATTCGAGAGACAATCAGGTGTATGGATAGATCCATGCGTTGAGGATCAATTCAGGTTGATTGTCCACTATGCAAATAATCCAGGTGTGCATAAAGACTGGTGGGAGTTTACTCCGGTGCGGAAGGCCTTTCGTGAAAAGTTCGGCTATCCCTCTTCGCGGCCAAAGGACCCATGGTTTGAACAACCTAAGTACCAGACAGCAAGTAATATTCAGGCTTCGAACGAGGAAACAAAAAAAGACCTTCATAAAAAACTGAAGCTTGCCATTCAGTTTATGAAAAAGAACTTTAGCAACAAGATAACATTGAAACACCTTGCTAATGTTTCTCACTTATCGCAGTATCATTTTATCCGATGCTTCAAAAGTGCCTACGAGCAAACACCATTTCAATATCTCACCCACATACGACTTAAGCATGCATCAAAACTATTGCGCGAGACCAAGCTTACGGTTGGCGAGGTTACGTTGAGATCCGGGTTTGAGAACGAGAGTTCGTTTATAAGATTGTTTAAGAGAGCGTTTAAAAGAACACCGGGGAAATTGAAAAATTCTTTGCTGAATTAGGCTCCGCTAATGTTTCAGAATCAAGACTGACAGGATCGCCAGTCCTCGAAACCCGTCAATTATATCAATCCGTTTATTTAATCGTTCCAATGTGAACCCCGTGAAAACGTGAAGATAGGTTGGGATCGTATTAGTCGTTTTGGCAGTGATCTTGTATCTCATTGTTTACAATCAAATGATCCCTTTGTTATCGAAAGCTGACGAATCAATCAACAGCACCCTCTATTTACAGCAGCTCTTACAGCTTAAAGAGAAGCAGAGCTTTTTACAAAATACAATCATGAATATTTATTTTAGTGAATATTTTAGTGAATATATACTTAATATTTATAAAAAGAATAAA
>JANYDR010000341.1 GCA_025363495.1 Cyclobacteriaceae bacterium
ATATAAAAATGACGTGCTATACCGAGAACAAAGAAAATAGTGATCGCTATCAGGACTTCATACAAAACATCCAGCCACAGATTGCTCCTGTATCGGATCAACTAAATAAAAAAGCGGCAGCTTCTCCATTTTTAAACGCACTGTCGAAGGAAAACGGTTTTGATATTCTTATACGCAACCTCAAAAAGGACATTGAAATTTTCCGCGAGGAGAATGTGCCGCTGTTCACAGAGATAAATACGGAGACTCAAAAGTATGCTCAGTTATCCGGGGCAATGACAGTAGAGTGGAAAGGGCAGGAGCTTACATTGCAACAGGCTTCTGTGATATTATTGGAGACAGACCGCAGTGTCCGCGAAGAGATATATCATAAGATCACAGCAAGGAGATTGAAAGATAAGGAGACCTTAGATGATTTGTTTACTAAACTTGTCAAGCTTCGTCACCAAGTAGCGATGAATGCCGGCTTTAAGAATTTCCGCGACTATATGTTCAAGTCGTACGGACGCTTTGATTACACGCCGCTGGATTGTTTTAATTTTCATGATTCCATTTCTTCAGAAGTTGTGCCGGTACTCGAAGAACTTGCTGAACAGAGAAAAGAGTTATTGGAAGTTGACGCGCTTCGTCCCTGGGACAAAGCCGTTGACACGGAAGGTCGTTCGCCGTTGAAAGCATTCGACGGTGGAAAGGATCTTACCGATAAATCGATAGAGGTTTTTAGCAAGTTGGATCCATTCCTGGGAGAATGTCTTCAAATCATGAATGCAATGGGTCATCTGGATCTTGAGTCAAGAAAGGGAAAAGCTCCGGGTGGTTATAACTATCCTTTGTCGGAGATCGGTGTTCCGTTCATTTTTATGAATGCAACGTCTACCATGCGCGATATGACAACGATCATGCACGAAGGCGGACATGCAATACATAACTTCCTGACAAAAGGATTTGCATTGGGTGATTTTAAAAGTCCACCGATGGAAGTCGCTGAACTTGCATCCATGTCAATGGAATTGATATCGATGGATCAATGGCAAGTATTTTTTAAGAATCCGGATGACCTTAATCGTGCACGTCTGGAACAACTTGAAGATATTATTGAAACATTGCCATGGGTTGCTACTATAGATAAATTCCAGCATTGGATCTATGAGCATCCCGATCACACAACGGAGCAACGGAAAAATAATTGGAACAGAATATTTCAGGAGTTTGCCGATACAGTAACAGATTGGAGAGGATTGGAAGAAGCAAGGGACTACTTATGGCAGAAGCAGCTTCATTTGTATGAGGTTCCTTTTTACTATATCGAGTATGGCATGGCGCAGCTTGGCGCTATCGCGATCTGGAGGAATTTCAAACTTGATAAAAAGCAAGGACTTGACGGATACCTGAACGCTTTGAAGCTGGGTAATCTTCGGACAATTCCAGAGATATACAAAGCAGCAGGAATAAAATTTGATTTCAGTAAGACTTATATAAGAGAGCTGATGAGTTTTGTGAGGAAGGAGATTGGAGATGAATAGGGTGATCTGGGTTGGTGAGGCGCAATTTTAAAACTGTACCCTGGCTAACAATAAACCCGATCAAGCTTTTAGCTTTTTGCTTTCCGCTTTTAGCTTCTAAGAAGTGTGATCGTACACTGCCACCCATCTCCCATCAATCCTCTTAAATATCAACGTGATCATTCCATCCAGCCCATCGCCCGCCCGCGTCAGATGAAATCTTGCCGATACCACATAGTTGTCATGCGATAGAGGTGTCACTTTCAAAACTTCATAGCTCAGTGTTCCCATCGCGGCCCGGTCGGGATAACCGGCTTTGTATCCGTCAAGCACTTCCTGCCAGCCATGATTGATTCCCCGGGGACTCATGAATTGAAGAGAATCCGACTTCCAGTAGCCCTCCATAAATGCCTCTAGGTTTCCATTGTTCCAGGCAATCTGTCCGGCATCTAATATTGAGCGAATGGCTGCTTCATCTGCTTTCGCATCGGTTGAGGTGTTGTTGAATTGTGAACAACCGCCGGGGAACAGGCAAAAGACCAATATCAATGCGAATTTTGATTCCATAGGTCTGGGGTTAAGCCAATTAAAGTTAATATTTTGCACCTTTTAACGCATGATGAAGATAAACTTTAAGGATGTCCTGCCGCACGCTCTGGCAGTAATAGTGTTCCTGGTGGTTACGGTGACGTTTTTTAGTCCGATATTCTTTGACAATAAAGTTCTAGGCCAGCACGATATTCAGGAACATATTGGCTCCAGCAAGTCCCTTCGCGATTTCCGGGATGCCACAGGTGAAGAAGGTCTCTGGGCCCCATCGATGTTTAGCGGAATGCCAGCGTACTTAGTCAATCTGCAATGGAATGATGGAGTTGTTGTCACGCTTAAGAAAGTACTTTCGCTTTTCTTACCTCATCCTGTCCGGAATATTTTTGCTGCATTTATTTGCTATTACATTTTATTGCTGGCGTTTCGTGTGAGGCCTTATCTGGCCATCACAGGTGCACTGGCATTTGGATTGTCTTCTTATTTAATCATTGGGCTATCCGCAGGACATAATGCACGCATTGGCGCAATTGCATTTATGCCATTGGTTATGGCTGGGATTCACCTGGTCTTTAGTGGTAAGAAAATTCTTGGCTTTGGAGTCACGGCATTGGGACTCTCATTTCAGCTTCGTGAGAACCATCTTCAGATTACGTATTATTTAATATTGATCGTTTTAGTGTATGGATTAGTTCAATTGGTGATTGCTTATCGCGAAAAGCAATTGCGTGAGTTTTTTAAATCAATAATCATATTGATTCCAGCAGTGATAATTGCTGCGGCAACTTTTTTCGGACAGTTCTGGGCAGTAACGGAATACGCGCGTTTTTCGATTCGGGGTCCATCGGAATTGACA
>JANYDR010000346.1 GCA_025363495.1 Cyclobacteriaceae bacterium
ATCACTGTTGTCCGGGGAAATAAGGGAGAAGTTTCGTAAAAAACCTCTCCCAGCTATCTTTGATGTTACCACACATTCAAACCTAGCATGATCAAAAATACATTTTTTACCGGACAGCCTATTTTCACACAGCTGTTAAAATTCATTCCGCAAGCGCAAGTCGGCAAGCTGGTAGCTCAATTTCAAACGGATCATTATTACAAGAAATTCAAGACTTACGACCATTTAGTGACCATGTTGTATACCTGCTTCCACGGCTGTAAGTCTCTTAGAGAAGTAACTACTGGGATGCAGGTGTCGTTCAGCAAGCTAAAGCACCTGGGAATGCATTATATACCTCGCCGAAGCACACTATCAGATGCCAATAAGGCTCGCAGCGAGGCATTTTTTGGAAAGCTTTACCATGGATTGTATAGTTATTACTATGGAAGTTTCCCGGACAGCCGAAAAAAGAAAACCATCACAGAACGCCTTTTCATCATCGATTCCATGACCATACATCTGTTTTCAGATATTATGAAAGCAATGGGTATAAAACCTGTCAATGGAAAGTGTAAAGGCGGAGCCAAAGCTCATGTTTTAATGAAGGCTGAAGAGGATGTTCCTCGTTTTATAGACCTCACCCATGGAACTAAGAACGATAAGATTATACTGGATAAAATCACCTTAGAGCCTGGATCAATCGTTGTTTTTGACAGAGGATATAATAACTACGTAAAAATGGCCGAATGGGGAAAACAAGGAGTGATCTGGGTTACACGAATGATCAACACAGCCTCCTTCGTAACCCAGGGATCAAATCCAATATCTGTTAGACAAAAACAGAATGGCGTGCTGGCCGACGAAAACATTTTGATGGGAAGGCCTAGTAACAAAAAAACCACTAAACTGGTAGCAAGAAAAATCACCTACAAGCATGCCGAGTCAGGAGAAATTTTTGAATTCATTACCAACAATATGAAAATGAGCTCACTGACTATTGCCGATATCTATAAAAAGAGATGGCAAATAGAGTTGCTTTTCAAGAGAATCAAGCAATCCTATCCGCTGAAATATTTTCTTGGAGATAATGAGAATGCTATAAAAATTCAAATCTGGTGTTCGTTGATAACTGACCTATTGGTCAAAATTGTTCAAAGTAAAATCAGAAAAAGAAAGTGGTCCTATGCTAATCTTTCCAGCATCATACGACTTCATTTGATGAGTTACGTCAACTTGTTCGGATTCCTTAACAACCCAGACAAAGTCTTTAATAATTATGACGAGTCGAAGATACATCATCAGTTAAATCTCTATACATAAAAGAGGGGCTCACTTTTGCTATTTCTATCAAAAAACCGCTTCACATTAAGAATTTGAATAATTTACTATTCTCTATAACTTTCCCCGGACAACAGTGATTACCGAATCACCGAATAAAATTCTTTCCAAAATGAAAAAACGTATTGCACTTCTCCTCTTTGCATTTCTATGCCATGGAGCAACAGCCCAGCTCCGCATGCCCGCCATCTTCGGTGATCACATGGTATTGCAACAACAATCAACTGTAGATGTCTGGGGTTGGGCAGGTCCAGGTGAGGAGATAACGGTCTTCGGCAGTTGGGACAAGGAGTTGGAAGTAAAAACGAAAGCCCTAAATACCGGTTCATGGAAGCTTTCATTAAAAACTCCCATAGCAGGTGGTCCATACACTATTGCCATAAGAGGAAAGGAATCACTGAATATTAACGATGTTATGATCGGAGAGGTGTGGATATGTTCGGGTCAATCCAATATGAGTGCCAACAGCGGTTCGATCGACGCCATAAAAGATTTGCCAAACTCAACTATTCCTGGCGTACGTTTATTTCATGTTAATAAATCAGCAGCAGACGATCCCCAGGTTCACGGAGAGGGTCAATGGCAACTGTGTACTCCTGAGACAATGAAGAGCTTTAGCGCAGTTGGATATTTTTTTGGGAAGAAGTTGAATTCAGATCTGAATGTCCCCATCGGACTGATTAATGTCAGTTGGGGAGGAACTCCTGCTGAAGTGTGGACGCCAAAGGAAAAAGTTGAAAGTGATCCGGAGCTTAAGGCATCGGCTGAGATTCTTAAAGAATATCAGGGATGGCCAAAAAACCCTGGCATTGTTTACAATGCAATGATTCGACCACTGGTTCCTTTTGCTATCGCCGGCGCAATATGGTACCAGGGTGAAGGGAATACCGCTGCTCCTGAAACTTACCAGAAGTTAATGAAGACTATGATAGAAAGCTGGCGAAGCGATTTTAAAAAGGAGATTCCTTTTTACTATGTACAGATCGCTCCGTTTACCTATGGAAGAAAGTATGAAGGGGCTTTGATAAGGGAGCAGCAGGCAAAATTACTATCTGTGCCAAAGACAGGCATGGTAATCATTTCAGATTTTGTTGAAGATATTAAAGACATTCATCCAAAATTTAAAAAGCCGGTAGGTGATCGCCTTGCCAATTATGCTCTTGGCGATACTTATAAACGTCCTTTGCCTAAGTCAGCGTACCAGTCGCCGGTTTATAAATCAATGCAAGTAGAAAAAGGTAAAATAAAAATTTCTTTTACCTACGGTGAGAATGGCGTTTTAAGTCGTGGGGGTACAAATCAGTTTGTGATTGCGGGTCAGGACAGAAAATTTTATCCGGGCACCGCCGTGATTGAAGGCAATACAGTTGTAGTTTCAGCGAAAGAAGTAAAAGCCCCAGTGGCCGTAAGGTTTTGTTGGGATAACTCTTCTATTCCAAATCTCTTCAATAAAGAAGGTTTGCCCGTCTCATGCTTTCGTACCGATTCATGGGAGTTGGACATGAGCCCGGAGGAAACAAATAAATAATGACGTGTTTACTTTAGCAGTGAATTATAATATGTGAAGATTTTTATCAGACCAGCTTCAGTTGAGAATGATGCAGGATTTTCTTTTAGAAAAGTCTCCACCTTAGGACCATTGTCTCCAAATGAAGCCATTAATTTCTTTTTATTTTTTGCTTTAAAAACTTCCTTTCCGGTGCCGTAAAAAAGATCATATTCCTTTATAATCCTGGTATCGCGACTGCCAGTACTCAGTGCCGGGTTGTAGTCGGGTTCTTTTACGATTAATGAGTAGCGCTTAAATAAAGGAGCGGCCCCCTCCACCAGCACTTGCAGGAAACCTTTTAATGGAACTTTGTCAAACGCGTACTCACTGGCATTGATGAATTTTACTGCGCCGGAATCTTTAAGAATGAAGCCTCTAATTCTTGAATTTTCTATTGCCTTTTCTCCCGATTGAGTTTTTACGTCGAGCTCGTCAAAATAAATATTGTAGCGTGCGTAATAACCCTCGATTGTTTGATCCTTATCGTAAAGAGTAAAAGTACAGGGACTGAATTGTGAGTTGAAATAAATGTCGCCTTTGACGCCAGACTGCGGTCGTGCAATGGGCAGGCCATTCATCAGATTTTCAAAAATTGGAGAAGTCCTTGATCCACTCGAAAGATTTTGGGATTGCATCTCAAAGCAAAAAATGCAATTAAGAATAAAGGCAATCAAAATGATTTTTTTGTTTTGATGCTGAAATGTTTCAGGACGTTCCATAGCTAAGTTTTACTGACCCAATTTACCACTCATATCATCATAAAAAAAGCCAATGTTTCCATCGGCTTTCTTTAATGAATTCAAAATCGAATCTATGCGAACTGCGCTTGTATTTTTGAGGATAGCACTGATTTAGGCACAGCTCCAACTTGTTTGTCAACGATCTGACCGTTTTTAAATACAAGAAGCGTAGGGATTGAGCGTACTCCGAAACGGGCGGTAATCTCCGGGTTTTCATCCACGTTGAGCTTTCCGACAACAGCCTTGCCTTCATAATCGCCTGCCAATTCCTCGACAGCAGGTCCGATCATTTTACAAGGTCCGCACCATTCGGCCCAGAAATCTACTAATACAGGTTTATCTCCTTTAATTGCCTCGTCAAAATTGGCATCGGTGAGTACAAGTGCTTTTCCCATTTTATTTATGTTTTAAAGTATTTTGAAGTTCTAATTTTCCTGAAACTCCTGTTCCATAGGTTCCAACACAAAGGTAGACGAATTTGTTCCAACCTCCATAGGAGGTTTTTCCTTTAAACCTGGAATCCCTGTCAGCCAGCGGACATCTTTATCTGTAACCAAACCAACATCAAACTTTCTTTTAAGGTCTTCAATGAGCTTACTGGTTGCCTTTACTAAACGGGTTTTTGATTTCATTGGCAATTCCACATCATCGTTAAGGAATATCTCCAATGAGGAATTTCCTGGATTTTTTTTACACATAGTATCCAGCATTTCAATCATTTCAAGGTTGACATCTTTGGACCGGATACCCAAGGCCAAACCCCTTACCCGATTGTCTGCCAGATTGCTTAAAACTTCTATCTTTCTAATCTTAAACTCTAAATTTTGATCACCCCAGGGTCTTCGCATAACAACTCCTTCAATAAATATTGACCAACCAGGAGTGAGATAAGATTTAAATTCAACATAGTCATTACTCCATAACACAAATTCACACTTTCCAGAGTAGTCTTCAACAACCATCTTCCCAAAAGGACGTCCTGTCTTTGTTAATTTATGCTCCACGGCCGAAACCATTCCAGCAACTTTCAATTCCTTTCCCTCTATTTTATCCAGATTATTCAAAATAGAGATTGGAGCATTGCAAAATGTTTCAATCTCAAATTTAAAGCTATCAAGTGGGTGACCGGAAATATACACGCCCACAACCTCTTTCTCGAAATGAAGCTTCTCAAGTTCGGTGAATGGTTCAACCTGATCAACCTTTGGTTTGGGTATTTCTGTTCCGGTGGAGGCACCAAAAAGACTTCCCTGTTGACTCAATGTATCTTGTTGCAATTTGGCCGCATAACGAGTGGCTTTTTCAGTGAGATTAATGTCTCCTTCTTTTGCATACAGATACTGCCTCCTATGATATTCAGTGAAGCAGTCAAACCCACCTGACAAGGCGAGGCTTTCAAATGTTTTTTTATTCACAGATCGCTGACTAAGGCGCTGCGCAAAATCAAAGATATCTTTATAAGGACCCTTTGCGTCACGCTCCAGGATGATCGATTCAACCGCTGCATCACCGGCACCTTTAATGGCACCCAAACCAAACCGGATAGCACCTTGCTTGTTCACTTCAAAGTAAACTCCCGATTCATTTACGTGAGGTCCCAATACTTCTATTCCCATTTTCCTGCATTCTTCAATAAAGAATGTCACATTCTCAAGATTGCTTTGTGAATGGGTGAGAACGGCTGCCATATATTCAGCAGGATAATTTGCTTTGAGATAAGCAGTATGATATGCTACCAGTGAATAACATGTAGAATGGGATTTATTGAAAGCGTACTGTGCAAACGCTTCCCAATCTTTCCATATCTTATCAGCAATACGTTCATCGTGACCGTTCTTCTTACAGCCACTGATAAACTTGTCCTTCATCTTATCCAGCACATCTTTCTGCTTCTTACCCATTGCCTTACGCAATACGTCAGCATCTCCTTTGGAGAAGTTGGCAAGTTTTTGTGAAAGCAACATCACCTGCTCCTGATAGACGGTAATGCCATAAGTGTCTTTCAGATACTCTTCCATTTCCGGAAGGTCATAGCGAATAGCTTCGCGTCCGTGTTTCCGGGCGATGAAGTTGGGTATGTACTCCATAGGACCGGGCCTGTAGAGTGCGTTCATCGCAATGAGGTCTTCAAACTTATCAGGCTTTAGTGCACGGAGATAATTCAGCATTCCTTCACTTTCAAACTGGAATGTACCGATGGTTTCTCCCCGCTGATAAAGTTGGTAGGTCTTGAGATCTGTCAAGGGAACATTCTCAAGATCAACATCGATGTTTTTCCTCTTCTTTATGTTCTTAAGTGCAGTCTTGATAATGGTCAGTGTGGTCAATCCCAAAAAATCCATTTTCAGCATTCCCGCATTTTCTACCACGCTGTTATCAAATTGAGTGACAAGCATCGTGGAATCTTTCGCCGTCGACACGGGAATAAGCTTCGTCATGTCTTCCGGTGTGATGATAACACCGCAGGCATGTGTACCGGTATTGCGAAGAGATCCTTCAATGATTATGGCTTGTCGTAGTACATCCGCGCGCTTGTCGGTTCCCTTGCGCATAGCCTCAAGCTCGTGAACTTCTTCAAAGGCTTTCGCCAGTGTGGTTCCCGGGCGTTCTGGAATAAGTTTCGCCATGTTGTTGGCGTCTGCCAGCGGAAGTTCCATCACACGTGCAGCATCACGTATAGACGATTTGGCCGCCATGGTACCATAAGTAATGATCTGTGCTACCTGGTTAGAACCGTACTTTTCAATCACATAGTTCAATACTTTATCGCGACCTTCATCGTCAAAGTCAATGTCAATATCGGGTAGTGATACACGGTCGGGATTTAAGAACCTCTCAAACAGTAAATCGTATAAAATCGGATCTACATTGGTAATGCCGGTGCAATAGGCAACTACCGATCCTGCCGCCGATCCACGACCCGGGCCAACGGACACACCCATCTCGCGTGCTTTGGAAGTAAAGTCTTGCACAATCAAAAAATATCCGGGATAACCGGTCTTCTTAATAGTTTCCAATTCAAATTCAATGCGATCTTTAATTTCTGGCGTAAGGTTTGGATATCTTTTCTTAGCACCTTCGTAGGTAAGATGCTTCAGATAATCATCTTCTGTTTTAAAAGTCTTTGGAATATCAAATTTAGGGAGCGCGACTTTTCGCTCCAGCTTATAGCTTTCAATTTTATCGACTATTTCACTTATAGTGTCAATTGCTTCCGGCAGATCGCGGAAAAGATTTTTCATCTCTTCCTGGGATTTGAAATAATATTCGTTGTTAGGCAAACCATAACGCTTTCCACGACCTTCACCAATGGGAGTGGACTGAAACTCACCTTCTTTTATACACAATAAAACATCATGTGCATTGGCTTCTTCTTTCTCGAGGTAAAAGACTTCATTGGCAGCGAAATATTTCACTTTGTACTTTTCGCAAAAGCGCAGCAATGTTTGGTTGACGTGATCTTCTTCCGGTATTCCGTGACGGTTCAATTCAACATAAAAATCTTCACCGAATGTTTTGTGCCACCATACAAATGCTTCTTCCGCCTGGCGTTCGCCCACGTGAAGGATGAGGTGTAATACTTCGCTGGTAAGTCCGCCGGTGGTGGCAATCAGTCCTTCTTTATATTGCTCAACGAGTGCTTTGTCAATGCGAGGATGAATCCCGTAAAGGCCTTCCATAAATCCCAATGAGCTTAACTTGGAAAGATTATGATATCCGTCCTTGTTCTTGGCAATCAGAACCTGGCTATAGCGTTTGTCAGGGTTGTCTTTTGTGAATTTTGTTTTCTTGCGTTCATCTGCGAGATACAGTTCACAGCCAACAATAGGCTTTATATCATTTTTAAGTGCTTCCGTTACAAACTTGAAAGCACCGAATAGATTTCCAAGGTCGGTCATTGCAATGGCCGACATGTTTTGCTCCTTCGCCTTTTCAATGATGTCTTTTACATTGGCCGTAGCCTGAAGTACTGAATACTGGGAATGTAGGTGTAAGTGATAGAATGGTTTATCCGTCAGCAGTTCAGCCCCGCCTTCAGACGTATAATCTGATTTTTTCTTTTTCTGACGCTTGCTGTTGTTTCCGGCTTCAAGGTTGGGCTCTTCGTATTTGATTTCTTTCAACGGAGTTCCGTCAAAAGGTGTCACGACCTTCTCTTTTATTAAACCAAAGAAACATCGTGCTGTTGCGGCTACATCATAGGAGGCATCATGAGCGTCACCAAAATCTTTTCCAAAGAGTTTTTCATGGAGCTCTGTGAGCCTTGGCATTTTCAATCGACCGCCAGGCCCACCCGAAAGCTGGCAGAACTCAATCGATACAAGACCTGTATCTACTTTCGTTGCCGCTAACAATTTGTCAGTAGAAAGGTTCTGACGAATGAGCTCGGCACCAAGGATATTAATATCGAACTCAATATTGTGTCCAACTAGTACGGAGGAATTGTCTAAGTCTTTTGTGAAAAGTGCCAGAATTTTATTTAGAGGGTGACCTTCTTCGAGCGCCCGTTTCGTGGAAATGCCGTGGATCTGTTCGGCCTTGTAAGGGATATCAAAACCTTCTGGCTTAATAATATAGTTATGCTGCGAAAGTAGTCCGCCTTTATTATCGTGTAGCTCCCAGGCAATCTGCACAATGCGTGGCCAGTTGTCGAGATCAGCTAGTGGCGCAGACTTATTATGCGGAACACCTGTGGTTTCCGTATCGAAGATTAAATACATGTAGGGGTCAAGTAGTGGTTGACAGGTAAAAATAACTCATTGAAGCCACCAAACACAAAAAATCGGGATTGCTTTTCCTGACTATTTGGACACTGTATAATTAAATAACTTCAATTGTTTGGTAAACCTCCGGGAAGTAATTTTGGTTCGTTCGAAAAACTCCTAATCTCACTATGAAGTGGTTTATTGATTTATTCTCCAGCACGCTGGGTAAAAAGCTGATGATGGCCCTTACAGGCCTTTTTCTAATCTTATTTTTATTAATTCACCTGATTGGCAATCTTCAGCTTCTGAAAGATGACGGTGGACATGCATTTAATGTGTATGCCGATTTCATGGGTCATAACCCTATCATACAGATTATTTCAAAAGGAAATTTTGCTTTCATTTTACTTCATATCATTGTTTCAACAATTCTGACGATAAGAAACAGGCGAGCCCGTGGTCCTGAGGGATATGCGGTAACAACTTCAAAATCCTCCATCTGGTCTTCACGAAATATGGGTATCCTTGGAACCATTATTCTTGTGTTTTTAGTGGTTCACCTGAAAGATTTCTATTTTCAGATGCACTATGGTCAAATGGCGACTGTTAATTACGATGGAAAAGAGCTGAAAGATATATATACCGTGGTGGCCGGGATGTTTGGTTTGGGTTGGTATGTGGGCCTGTATGTGTTTTGCATGTTTGCGGTCGCATTTCACCTCTGGCATGGATTTACCAGTGCTTTTCAGACGCTTGGTGCAAACCATATGAAGTATAATCCTGTTATTAGTTTCGTGGGTAAGGCATTTTCAGTGATTGTTCCCGCACTGTTTGCGCTGATCCCTATTTGGATGTTTTTAAACTGAGATTTTTAACACCTCGTTAGCGTATGAACTTAGAATCAAAAATTCCTGCAGGTCCTCTTGGCGAAAAATGGGCGGACCATAAATTTCATTTGAAGCTTGTAAACCCCGCGAACAAACGAAAGTATGATATTATCGTCGTCGGAACAGGCCTTGCAGGAGCATCAGCAGCTGCATCGCTTGGTGAACTTGGATATAATGTAAAAGCATTTTGTTTTCAAGACAGCCCGCGCAGAGCACACTCTATCGCTGCACAGGGTGGAATTAATGCCGCGAAAAATTATCAAAATGATGGTGATAGCGTCTATCGCCTTTTTTATGACACTATAAAAGGTGGTGACTATCGTGCCCGTGAAGGCAATGTTCACCGTCTGGCGGAAGTAAGTGTCAATATCATTGATCAATGCGTAGCGCAAGGTGTTCCGTTTGCGCGGGAATACGGCGGCACTCTTGCCAACCGCTCTTTTGGTGGTTCGCAAGTGTCAAGAACATTTTATGCACGCGGGCAAACAGGGCAGCAATTATTATTGGGCGCTTACTCTGCACTCAATCGCCAGATAGCCAATGGTAAGGTAACCATGCACACAAGGTCAGAGATGCTCGATGTTGTGATGGTAGATGGAAAAGCAAGAGGAATCATTGTACGTGATCTGATAACAGGAAAAATTGAGGCGCATTCTGCACATGCAGTGGTGTTATGTACCGGTGGATATGGTAACGTATTTTATCTTTCTACGAATGCAAAAGGTTCAAATGTAACCGCCGCCTGGAGAGCACATAAAAAAGGAGCGCTATTTGGTAACCCTTGCTTCACACAGATTCACCCAACTTGTATTCCTGTATCGGGGGATCATCAGTCGAAGCTTACGCTGATGTCTGAATCATTGCGCAATGACGGACGAGTTTGGGCGCCAAAAGTTGCCATCAAAGGTTTGAAAGCAAAGGATGCTGCTAAGATTGCTGAAGGTGAC
>JANYDR010000391.1 GCA_025363495.1 Cyclobacteriaceae bacterium
CACAGATTGCACAGACTTTCACAGATAAATTCAGCAGCTTCGCTGCATCTGTGAAAATTTCCTTCTCATCAAAGAAATTTCCAGCAATGATCTGCGGTAATCTGTGCAATCTGTGGCAAAGTATTTTATTTGCGTGGAGACCAAGGTTTCTCAAATGGCACTAGAAATATTTTCCGTCTTGAAAGGTCTTGAAAAAATCCAAATGAATAATCTCTTAATACGCTACCTCCTTACTGGCATTTTGTTTTCTGCACTTTGGGCCTCCGCTTCGGCCGCTGGTAAGTTTGGTATTATGTCCGCCGAAGGATTGGTATTATTTGTTGTACGATTTTTTCTTGCTGGAATTCTCCTGTTGGGATATGCAACGTTCATCCAAAAAGATCGCTTTCCTGAAAAGAAGGAATGGAAACCTCTTATAATATTTGGAGCACTCAACACGGCTCTCTACCTGGGGATTTTTATAATAGCACTAAAAGAAGTTACAGCGGGTATTACAACAATAGCACTGGCACTCAATCCACTTATGATAAGCTTTATCACAGCCATTTGGTTAAAGCGACCAGTGTCAACTATAGAATGGATCAGCATTTTTATTGGAATCGTCGGCATCGTGGTGGTGGCTTATCCATTGCTACAAGACAGCTACGCCACTGTCCCCGGTTTACTGATGATCGGACTATGCATGCTGGCATATTCATTTGGTTCAGTTTATTATGGAACGATTGATTGGAAATTATCCCGAACTGCAATAAACGGATGGCAGGTTCTTATTGGAGGATTTTTATTAATTCCATTGGCGGTCACTTTGCACTCAAAGCCAAATCATTTAGATCTTCGCTTCTGGCTTTCGATTGGGTGGTTGGTAATACCCGTATCGATCGGAGCGGTTCAACTATGGCTATATCTTTTAAAGTCAGATGCGGTGAAGGCTTCTCTTTGGCTTTTCCTCTGTCCTGTTTTCGGATTGATTTACGCTACTTTTCTGTTGGGTGAGCCGTTCACAATCTACACGGTCGTTGGATCTGCCTTGGTGCTTACCGCATTGGCGCTTGGTCAAAGAAGCGGAAAAGCTACTCCTCAAAAGCAAAACTCGTAAGGTCTTTACGAAAACCATTTTGTATTTTGAGCACGGTATTAATCCCTCACGACCATGCGATCAATGAAAATCATAACAGCCTGCATCCTGATTTCTTTTTCAGGGTATTCCCAGACAACTGCAATCCTTTGCAAGCAGCTTATCGATGGAAAAAATAATCAGTCAATTCCCAATGCAGTAATTCTTGTAGAAAGTGGTCGAATAAAGTCTGTCGGTGGAAAAGATATTATTCCTAAGGGAGCAACGATTGTTGATCTGAGTGGCTATACCATTCTGCCTGGCTTTATTGATTTGCATTGTCATCCACTGGGCAATGGTGATGATGACTACCAGCTTTACCACTTGGAAAAATCATCCGCCGCGAAAGCAATGCAATGTTTAAGTAACGTACAAGGAATGCTCATGGCTGGATGGACGGCATTAAGGGTTCCGGGTGATCTCGATGTAGGATATGCGCATCTTGAAGTCAGGAATGCTATTAATAAGGGCCAGTTTGTCGGTCCAAGAATTTTTGGAGCTGGCCATTGGATTTCTGTAACGGGTGGCGGTGGTGATCTTAATTTCTTTTCTTATGAACAGAAAGGAGTTATCGTTGATGGACTTGTCGTTGACGGTGCAGAAGAAATGCGAAAGGCTGTACGTAATGAAATTAAGTATGGCAGTGACTGGATAAAATTACTAGTGTCCGGTGCATTTATGACAGCGGGTGACAATCCTCAAAACGTACATTTCAGCGATGAGGAATTAAACGTAGCGATGGACGAAGCGACGCGTCGTGATGTACCCGTGATGGCTCACGCCCATTCGACTGAAGCAATTAAAATGTCAATTAAAGCCGGTGCCAGGACAATTGAGCATGGATCTTTTCTGGATGATGAAGGGATTGATTTAATGAAAAAGAATGGAACATATCTTGTTCCAACTCTCACGATCGGCAAATGGTTTTTAGAATTCAATGAAAACAGTCAGGCACTTTCCAAAGCAGTAGGCCTTACAAAAAAGCACAAACCTCAGATTGAAGCAATGCTGACGAAGGCTATAAAATCCGGAGTAAAGGTTGTAGTTGGTTCAGATCTTACCGGCGAAAATCCCGAGTACCTTGCTAATGAATTTTCAGAACTTGTCCGTCTTGGTATGACTCCCATGCAGGCCATTAAAGCAGGTACAAGCCTTGCTGCGGAAGCGTTAAACAAAGACAAAGAGTTTGGTACCATTGAAGCCGGCAAGCTTGCTGATCTTGTTGGTGTAAAAGGTGATCCCCTTTCCGACATTAATGAACTTAAGAAAGTAAAGTTCGTTATGATCGGAGGTAAAATTGTTAAGAATGAAAAATAATCAACCCTGGGCCGCCCAACTGGAAATCTGAGTACGGAACCACTTGTCAGCCCCTTCCGTCCATTGAAAATTATCGCGGATATATTCCATGGTGTCCTTTTCGACGTCGGTGTATATGCCGCCATCTTTTACTGCTTTTAACAATCCTTCCGCATCAGCGATTGAAATCCGACCGTCTCCAGTTCCTTTTACCGCTTTTTCTGCCAACTCCATTAGATTCTTATCCAGCTTTTTTCCATCGATTGTTGTATAGTAGCTCATATCTTTTTTTTCGTAATCTACATAAATCCGCACAACTGATAAGAAGTGAAAGAGAAGAAAAGTTTATCTGTTTGTTATGCCCGCGCTGATGGGTATTTTTGGCCATGCTAATCTATAATGTCACGACCGGTGTTGATAAACAAATAGAGCAAGAGTGGTTGTTCTGGATGAAGGAAGAGCATATCCCCCACGTGATGGCCACAAAAATGTTCGTCAGTCATAAAATCTACAGAATACTTACCACCGATAACGAAGAATCCGTTTCGTATGCTGTACAGTATTCAGCGAAGTCACTGAACGAAGTAGAGAGGTATCTTGATGAATTTGCTCCAGCCCTTCGCGAGGCAGTGTCAAAAAAATTTGGCGAGGGTGCAGTATCGTTCAGAACGCTGCTGGAGGAGGTCTGAACTTTATTTTAAAAGAGGAGCGGGATCCAATATCGCGCTCTTTACTTCTTTACAAGCGCCTCGAGCTCGCTCCTCTCCAAACTACAATTCGTCCACTCCGCATCCAGCTTTGCATTGTACTTCTTATAAAAATTAATCGCCGGCTCATTCCATTCCAGCACCTGCCACATCATACCTGTGCAATCTTCTTCAATTGCCTTCTGCATCGTGCAATCAAACAGAAGTTTGCCTATTCCACTACCACGCTCTTTTTCTGTAACAATAATATCTTCGAGATACAGACGCTTTGTTTTCCAGGTGGAGTAACGCCAGTAGTAAAGTGAGAGACCGACTATTCCTTTTTCGTTTTC
>JANYDR010000428.1 GCA_025363495.1 Cyclobacteriaceae bacterium
GTAAAACTGAGGTTTCCTATTCGCAAGCATTAAAGATTGGCTTGTTCCAATGCATTGCAATGATTCCGGGGGTGTCACGCTCTGCAGCTACAATCATTGGAGGGCTTACTCAAAGACTAACAAAAAAAACCGCTGCTGAATTTTCTTTCTTTCTTGCAGTTCCGACCATGCTGGCAGCCACGGGTTACAAACTCTTAAAATTTTATCTGGAAGGAAATTCATTTGGCCAACAAGAGATCACTCTTTTGGCGATTGGTAATGTAGTAGCATTTGCAGTCGCCATGCTTGCTATCCGGTATTTTATAGACTTTCTTACCCGTCATGGATTTAAAATATTTGGCTACTACCGAATTATCGTTGGCATAATCCTGTTACTTCTGTATTACTTTGGTGCGGAAATACAGGTGCTGTGACAGAAGAAGAAGGAAGATTTTTACTGGTCAACAAACCCATTCGATGGACATCTTTTGATGTGGTGGCGAAATTGCGCAAAGTCTACAAGACCAAAAAAATAGGTCATGCCGGAACACTCGATCCTCTTGCCACGGGGCTTCTGATTATTTGCACAGGAAAAATGACCAAGCAAATTGAAAGCTTCCAGGGTCTTGAAAAGGAATACACGGGAAAATTTAAAATTGGTCAAACAACACCCTCATTTGATCTTGAAACGGAGGCGACCGGCTTAACCAATATATCCCATATCACAGACGAACAAATCATAGAAGCTGCAAAGACATTTGTAGGTGCAATTCAACAAGTCCCTCCGATTCATTCATCTGTCTGGGTCAACGGACGGCGTGCGTACAAATTTGCTCGAAAGGGAGAAGAGCTTGTATTAAAACCACGAGAGGTAGAAATAAGGGAATTTGAAATCACTGGGATTGCAAAGCCTGAAATAAGCTTCCGGGTTATTTGTTCTAAAGGAACTTATATTCGAAGTCTGGCAAATGACATGGGAAATGCTCTTGGTGTTGGTGCTTATTTATCCGAGTTATGCAGGACCAGCATAGGCGAATATAAACTGGAAGATGCCGAAACACCCGACGAAATAAGGACACGGGTACTTGGAGCAAAAGCTAAAGCCAGCGATTTATCCAACGGATGATCAGTTATGAAAATTTATCATACACTCGATGATTTCTCACGACTTCCCTTTGCGGTAGTTACCAGCGGTACGTTTGACGGCGTTCATCAGGGACACAGAAAAATATTAACAAGGCTTAAAGAAATCTCCGACAAAAATATGGGCGAAACAGTGGTCATCACCTTCTGGCCCCATCCAAGATTAGTACTTAAACCCGATGATGATACCTTAAAGTTGCTTAATACGTTTGAGGAAAAAGCTGAGTTATTAAAGCAACAAGGTATTCAACATTTATTAAGGATCCCATTCACAAAGGAATTCTCTCAACTGTCGTCTGCAGATTTTATCAAGAATATACTCGTAGAAAAAATAGGTACGAAAAAGCTTGTCATCGGATATGATCATCGTTTCGGTAAAAACCGCGAAGGAAGCTTTGATCAACTGAAGGTTAATGCTCCACAATACGGATTTGAAGTAGAAGAAATTCCACGTCAGGACATTGATCATGTGGCCGTCAGTTCATCCAAGGTCAGGAAAGCGCTGGAGGAAGGTGACGTAACCACTGCAAGGCATTTACTTGGTCAGTCTTATTCAATCACTGGTAGAGTTATCAAGGGAGACCGCCTAGGTCGCGTGTTAGGATTCCCGACAGCCAATATTGATCTTGATTCACGAAATAAGCTTGTGCCGGCAGAGGGAATTTATGCAGTTACAGTGAACCACGCAGGAAACAGATACGGCGGGATGCTCTACATCGGAAACAGACCTACCATTGACGGTGCAAGAAGATCTATTGAAGTAAATATTTTTAATTTTGATAAGGAAATATATGGTGAGGACCTTACTGTTTCTTTTGAAAAATTATTGAGGGCAGATTCCAAATTTAAAAACCTGGAGGAATTAAAGGTTCAATTACAAAAAGATAAAGAGTCTGCCCTTGAAGCTTTACAATCCAATAACCAATAGTATTCCCTTACCTTTGTTGATGTTTCTTAACAATGGCCAGAATAAAATAATGATGATTATAAAACTAGGTCGCTAACACAATGACAAAAAACTTGCCACGGATTACAAAGATTTTCACAGAAACAATTTAGATGAACTTTTACGAATGATAAAAATCCACAGATTGACAGCTTCGCTGTCCCGTTATGTGAATTATGATTGATCCGGAAGCTCAATCATCGTTTACTTGAGTAAGTTCATCTACGGTTTTTGCGACGCTACATCCGTGGATTTTAGAAACAAGTAGTAATGCACTCAATTGTATTTATCCATGAAAATCTGTGCAATCCGTGGCGTCTTTTTTTGCATTAATTTCGATTTTCAAATTTCAATTTAGAAAAGAAAGATCATGATCAACAAAGTAATCGCTGGCGCAGACGAAGCAGTCAAAGATATAAGGGACAATTCAATCCTCATGATCGGTGGTTTTGGATTATGCGGTATTCCAGAGAACTGTATTGCGGCTATCTTAAGAAAAGGCGTGAAAGGTCTTACCTGTATTTCAAATAATGCCGGAGTTGATGATTTCGGCATAGGGCTGATGCTAAAGACCCGCCAGGTAAAAAAAATGATTTCTTCATACGTTGGGGAAAATGCTGAGTTTGAGCGTCAGCTTCTTTCCGGTGAACTGGAAGTGGAATTAATACCTCAGGGAACGCTCGCTGAACGTGTGCGTGCCGGAGGAGCTGGCATTCCTGCTTTTTTTACTCCTGCAGGTGTAGGAACAGAGGTCGCCGAAGGAAAAGAAACCCGTGAGTTTGATGGAAAAACATATCTGATGGAGAAATGGCTTCGTGCGGACTTCTCAATAGTGAAAGCCTGGAGAGGCGATACATCTGGCAATCTGATCTATAAAGGCACGGCGAGAAATTTTAATCCTATGATGGCATCTGCCGGGAAGATCACTATCGCCGAAGTAGAGGAACTTGTTCCAGCGGGAACACTTGATCCGAATACAATACACACTCCAGGAATTTATGTGCATCGTATTTTTCAGGGAAAGAATTATGAGAAAAGAATTGAGCAGAGAACGGTAGCTAATTTGAAAATTTGAAAATTTGGCAATTTGAAAATGAGTGGCGGAACGTTATACACTTTGTCAT
>JANYDR010000060.1 GCA_025363495.1 Cyclobacteriaceae bacterium
ATTCGTTGGATCTTGGTGGCAACGTGTTGGACAAATGGTCTTTGGTATTCAATGGCAATTCATCATGGGCAGTTACTGGCACTGCCTCTATTGACAAAATGACAATTGCCCAGGGGTCATTAGCATTTAACGGCAGCGCCCTTCATCTCAATCAATTAAGTGGCACTGGAAGTGCCGCAAAGGCCATTTCCCTTACTTCTTCTTCATTTCAAGCCCTTCAGGGACTTTCAATTGATTTTACAGGAATGACAGTTCAGTCAGATATACTTTCTTCTATTATTGCTTCATCTTCTGTTACGAATTCGGTTAACCTCTCCTCAATAAATTTTCAGGGTTTTATAAGCTTGACTACCGGAGATATTTCAATCACGGGCACCAACACGCTAAGAAGCATTCAGGGTAATGGAATTGCCCGTTTGAATGGTTCGTTTCTTGTTTCAAATCTTAATCTTACCGGTGGATCGCAGCTAATTCTACAGCAGGGAACTACTCATACTTTCACAGATAAAATAGTCTTTGCTACTTCTTCAGGCAGCAGGGTTAAAATCTTGTCCTCAGGTACCAACGCTACATTTGCGTTGAGCGACTATTTTAAAATATGTATGGATTACGTTGATGTAACCAATGTTGACGTATCCGGTTTGTCGATAGTTAATGCCGGCGCCAACAGCACTGTGACCAATTCTCAGAACTGGTTGAAATCCAATTGTGATGATGTCCTGTTCCCGGATTTCTCATTTAGTTACACCTGTATAAAATCTTCGACTTATTTTACTGACAAGAGTTCGGGCTCTATTACAACCCGCACGTGGTCCTTTGGTGATCCATCATCCGGGACGGATAACACTTCAACGTTGACTAATCCTCTGCACTACTATTCCGGTGGTGGACCCTTCACTGTTACCCTCACTGTTACAGGAGCCAGCGGATCGCGTCCTCTTTCAAAAACGATTACACTTACTGCAAATGACCTCGCCGATAACACGGTGCAGTTGAATGTTGGAAATCTTATTAGCACCGTGCTATCAAATAGCTATCAGTGGCTGAAAGAGGGGCAGATAATTTCCTCTGCTACTTCGAGATCATATAATAACTCCGGGGTTGCTGGTACCTATTCTGTGCTGATTTTTAGTACAACATGTAATAAACGTTCTGATCCTTATCTCGTCACAGCGGTGGAGGATGTTGTTCCGGATGTCAGTGATAGAATAAAAATTTACCCAAATCCAACTTCAGATTTTCTTCAAATTGAAAGCGATTATCCTGTTATTGCTACTTCAATCATGGATGCCGTTGGTAGAGAACTTCGATTAGAAATGGAAGAGATAAGTGAAGGACGGTATCGTGTAAATGTGTCTGCTATTCCTTCTGGATTATATATTCTGAAAACAGCCACAAAGGAAAGGATTGATCTTCAAAAGGTGATTATCCGCAAATAGTTATTGGGCGCCTGTGTTGGTGTTTTCCACCAACACCTTTCACAACTTCAACAGGTAATTCTGCACATAATCCGTTGTTCCTTCTTCCAGCGTATGAAACGGTTTGACATACCCAGTCTTTTTCAGCTTGTCCATTTTCGCCTCTGTAAAATATTGATACTTATCCCGGATATCAACCGGGGTATCAATAAATTCAATTGATTCAGATTTGTTCAACGCTTTGAAGACTGCCCGTGTCAGATCCAGGAAAGTCCGTGCTTTACCTGATCCAAGATTATATATGCCCGAGTTTTTTCTGTGCTGCATGAGGAAATAACATACATCTACGACGTCTTTCACATAAACGAAGTCGCGCATTTGCTCACCGTCTTTATATTCGGGATTATGAGACTTAAACAATTTCATTTTTCCGGTTTTCTGGATTTGCTGAAAAGAATGCCAGATTACTGAGGAACCCCTTCCTTTGTGATACTCTTGCGGACCGTAAACATTAAAGAATTTTAACCCTGCCCAGAAAAGAGGTTTTTCCTTTTCTTGGAGTGCCCAGATGTCAAAGTCCTGCTTGGACTGACCATAGGGATTTAATGGTTTTAACTTCGGTACAATGGATTCATTGTCATCATAACCGATCTCGCCCAATCCGTAGGTAGCGGCAGAAGAAGCATATACCAGTGGGATCTGATATTTTACGCATCGTGTCCAGATGTCCTTAGTATACTGAGTGTTAAGTTTGGTTAAGAGCTTCGTATCAAATTCAGTCGTGTCACTGATGGCGCCCATGTGAAATATAAACTCCACCAGCTCATTGTGCTTGTCGAGCCAGTCCATAAACTCTTCAAGGTCAACTTTTTCCTGAATGCGCAGATCCTCCAGGTTTTTATTCTTGAGCACATCATCGAACTTATCGACTGCAATGATGGTATTGAAATTTTCCTGGTTTAGCTTTCTTATCAGATAGCTGCCGATAAAACCTGCGGCGCCGGTAACAACGATCATCTTAATAACTTTGCTGCAAGTTAATGTATATTTGTTTCATCAGCGCGCCGTCGCCGAAAGCTTTGGCACAGGAGCCCGTAGCCCTGGCAAAGGCCGGCGGTTTTTTTTAATATGGTATACGTCAGTAGAAAAGAACATTTCAACGCAGCTCATAAGCTGTCAAATCCTGCCTGGAGCAAGGAGAAAAATCAACAGGTATTTGGGCCCTGTGCTAACGAAAATTGGCATGGTCATAATTATGATTTAATTGTAACAGTCAAAGGAGATCCTGATCCGGAAACCGGATTTGTTGTTGATTTGAAAAAACTAAGTGAGCTCATCCGCGATGAGGTGACAGAAAAACTGGACCATAAAAATCTTAATCTTGACGTGGATTTCATGAAGGGAAAAATGGCCAGCACAGAAAATCTTGTTATTGAGATATGGAAAATTCTCGCACCCAAAATAACAATGATCGCACCCAAAGCAATTCTTCATTCCGTTCGTCTTTTCGAGACGCCGCGTAATTACGTTGAGTATTTTGGATAAAATTATTGCGCTGCGAAGTGTTTCCCAATTAGTTAACTAATGTGTTGATGAAAATAACCTTTCAGCTCCTTGATCCTCATAACGTCTTCAGGAATTGGCGACTTCGTCGCGGTGCTTTCACCGCAGAGACGCAGAGGCACAGAGGCACGCAAAGGTTAATTTCTTATTCGTACCTCTGCAGTCCTTTGCGTCTTCGCGCCTCTGCCGTGAGTGACCGCAGCGAAGCTGCCCATGTCGGAAATATACCCTTCCAAATTTACTAATGCGCTACTATATCATCGCTGGCGAACGATCCGGAGACTTGCACGGCAGCAATCTTATCAAGGCACTAAAGAAGCTGGATAATGATGCCGTCTTCCGTGGCTTCGGTGGAGATTACATGAAACAAGAGGGCATGGACATTGTAGTTCATTACGAGCAGCTCGCATTCATGGGGTTTGTAACACTCATCGCGAACTACGGCACGATACAACGCATGCTGAAACTATGCAAGTCCGATATTCTTCAGTTTAAGCCGGATGTCGTAATACTCATTGATTATGGTGGCTTCAACAGAAGGATCGCTAAATTCGCCAAGCCACTTGGAATTAAAACTTTCTATTACATCCCGCCAAAAATATGGGCATGGTATCAGAGCCGCGCAAAGGAGATTAAAGCAAATGTTGATCGATTGTTTGTCATCCTTCCTTTTGAAAAAGAGTTTTATAAAAAATACAATTGGGAAGTAGACTATGTCGGCAATCCTGTATTGGATGCGGTGAAAAAATTTCACCCAGATATAGATTTTTTGACAAAACACGGATTTTCTTCAGCAAAACCTATCGTTGCGCTTCTTCCAGGAAGCCGCAAAATGGAATTGAAGAGAATGGTACCTGTGATGGCAGAAATAGTAAAACGATTTCCTGACTTTCAATTCGTGGTAGCGGCGGTAGACGGACTGGATCCGCTATTATACTCACCATTGAAACAATTGCCTTCGGTAAAATTTATTACTGATGATACTTATAATCTTCTGCATGTAGCCAAAGCTGCTATTGTTACTTCTGGTACCGCCACACTTGAAACAGGATTGTTTCGTGTACCCCAGGTTTGTGTGTATATAACTGGTTGGCTTGAATTTAAAATCGCATCTTCTTTGGTAAAAGTAAAATTTATCTCATTGGTCAACCTCATTGCAGGTAAGGAAGTTATCCGCGAATTGATCCAGGAGAAAGCAACCGTCGATACGATCTCCGCTGAATTGAAAAAATTAGTATCAGACGATTCCTATCGGAACGAAATGTTAGAGGAATATAAAAAGCTTTATAAAACGTTGGACACTGGCTCTGCTTCAGAGAATACCGCGAAGTTGATGTTTAAATATTTGAATGGCTAGGCAGAATCAAAGACGAAATCTAATTTCTTTCGAGGTACAAGCTTTCTGCTTTAGGCTTTCCACTTAGGCTGCTTATGCCACCTTCAACTTACTATATCTCAACTTACTAAACTTATCTTCGGCATACGCACGATTGATAACAAGCTTATCACTTGTCTTGTCGGAAGGAAGTTCAAACATTGCGTCATTGATAATTGCTTCGCAAATGGAACGAAGTCCACGTGCACCCAACTGAAATCCCATCGCCTTCTCAACTATAAAGTCAAGTGCTCCGTCTTTGAATTCAAGTTCAATACCTTCCATCTCGAACAACTTCTTGTACTGTTTCACCAATGCATTTTTTGGCTCAGTAAGAATTTTCTTCAGCGCTACAGTATCAAGCGGATTCAGGTAGGAAACAACCGGCAAACGACCAATTAATTCAGGAATCAGTCCAAAGCTTTTCAAATCCTGAGCCGATACAAATTGCAGTAGATTATCATTATCAATGTCTGTCGGATGAAGACCGTCTGTTGTTGCAAATCCAAGCGGACGGGTATTCAGTCTTCTTGATATTAGTCTTGAGATACCTTCAAATGCACCCCCGCAGATGAAAAGAATATTTTCAGTGTTCACTGTAATCATTTTCTGATCAGGATGCTTGCGTCCTCCCTGAGGGGGAACGTTCACTGCCGTACCTTCCAGTAGTTTCAGTAAAGCCTGTTGCACACCTTCTCCACTAACATCACGCGTGATGGAAGGGTTATCTGATTTTCGTGCTATTTTATCGATCTCATCAATATAGACAATTCCACGTTCGGCAGCTTCGGTATTGTAATCAGCAGCCTGTAGCAGCCGGGTTAAAATACTTTCAACATCTTCTCCAACATATCCTGCTTCTGTCAACACCGTTGCATCAGCAATACAAAAAGGTACCTGAAGAATTTTAGCAAGTGTTTTGGCGAGGTAGGTTTTACCCGTTCCCGTTTCACCCGCCATGATGATGTTGGATTTCTCAATCTGAACATCACTTACTTCTGACTTGCGCTGCATAAGGCGTTTGTAGTGATTGTACACCGCAACAGATAACACACGCTTTGCCTGGTCCTGACCGATTACATATTCGTCAAGGTGCTTCTTTATTTCCTTAGGCTTGATCAGTTTGAAATTTGGCAGGTTGCCTAATTCGACTTTGTTCTTTTTTTCCTCCTGAAGAATCTGCGTGGCCTGCGTTACACATTTGTCGCAGATGTGCGCGTGAATCCCTGAAATCATCAGGTCCACATCTTTCTTATTTCTTCCACAAAAGGAACAGGTAACTTCAGCCATAGTAGGTTGCTCTGTCAGCCGATTAGCCAACGACTTACAAAGATATTCATTAAAAGCCTCAACTCAAATGCTGTTTTGAGCGGGTTCTCAGTCAATAAACACATATTAAAAGTAAAAAGCTGGATCTCCAGGCTATGGATCACCCAGCTTTAAACTTTCTGCTTTAAACTTTTAGCTATTTCTTTTTCTCAAGTACTTCATCAATCGCCCCATACTCCTTCGCTTCAGCCGCTCTCATCCAGAAATCGCGATCAGAGTCTTTCTCAATCTTTTCGTAAGTCTGTTTGCAATGCTTCGCAAGAATATTGTAAAGATCTTTCTTCACTTCCAGCGTTTGTCTTAACGAAATTTCCATATCAGAACTTTGACCCTGCATGCCTGAAGATGGCTGGTGGATCATTATCCGGGAGTGTGGAAGGGAGGAACGTTTCTTATCCGCCCCTGCTGCCAACAGTACCGCACCCATGGAGGCAGCAAGGCCTGAACAGATCGTCGCTACGTCAGGATTTACATACTGCATGGTATCATAAATACCCAAGCCCGCATAAACCGATCCGCCTGGGCTATTGATGTACATAATTATGTCTTTCTTCGGGTCGGCAGACTCAAGAAACAGGAGTTGTGCAGTGATTAAGTTGGCAACCTGGTCATCAATTCCCATTCCAAGAAAAATAATCCTGTCGGAGATCAAACGTGTGAATACATCAATGGCGCGGAAGTTTCCCGGCCGCTCTTCAATGACATATTGTGTCATATTTTCAATCTTCTGAGCATAGTTGTCTATAGTATTGCCGCTCATGCCCATATGATGGACTGCATACTTTCTGAATTCATTGTTGTTATTCATATATCGGGTCAAATTAATTTTTACAGTTATAAATAATGGACGAGTATAAGCATTTTTTATTTTGAAAGTAACCCGATCCTTAGGTCTGGGTTTACTAAAAAAGCCCTCGAAAAGGGCTCATTTTACAAACGGTCTATCTTCCAGTAAGGTTCACTGTTAACGGATTAGTGTGCATGATGAGAATGTTCAGCCGCTAATTTTTTAAACTCATCCAGGCTGACCGGCTTTTCAGAAACCGTAATATTTTCACGGATCGCTTTCATTATCTTCTCATTACGGATTTGATTGTAAAGGCGCATAAAATTTTCTCCCTTGCCATCCTGACCGGAAAGATAATTGTCAGCTATACCATCGAACTTGTCACCAAGCTGTTCCGCGATGGCTGGGCCGCCAAACTGTTGAGCGATTAATCGCTTGGCACTCTCTTTAACTTCAGTGCCCTCAACGGTGATTTTATACTGCTCAGCGATCTTATTTCTGATAAGGTCCCACTTCAAGCCATTTTTGTAATCATCGAATTCTTTGCCAATAACTTCATCCGTTATTGTTCCATCGCCTGATAATTTTAGCCAGTTCTTTAAAAAATTTTCCGGCATGTTAACGTTAGTATGGTCAATAAGATAATGCTGAATTTCATGCTCAAGGAGATGATCACTCTCTCTCTTATAATTCTCCGAAATGGTTTCTTTTATCTTGGCAAGAAACTCTTCTTCACCCTTCACAGCATCTTTTCCAAACGTTTTGTCAAATAAATCCTGGTTTACAGCGCCCAGTTCCACGTGACTGATATTGTTGATTTTCAGCGTGTAAGTCCCGGTGATGCTGCCGGCTTCTTCTTCAGGGGCGTTCACGGCCTGTGCGATAACCAGTGGATCACTTGAAATTTTCTGAACATCAAACGTAAGCTCATCTTCCTTCTTTAATCCTATGAACTTACTTTGTTCTGCCTTATTAATTTTCTGGATCTGGATGTACGATGATTTCTTTTCACCGTTGGCATCAGTAACTTCTCCAAAAAGATTGTCAGTCTCACCACTCACTTCGGGATAGGTGATATCACCAAATTGTCTTCTTACATTTTCGATGGTTTCATCCATCACTTTCTGATCGACTTCAATAGGATGTGATTTTACTTTCACCTTGTCGGAGATATCCACAGTAAAATCCTCAACCAGCCCCACCTGAAATTCAAACTCAAAATCCTTTTGTGTCTCCCAATCGATAAGTTTTGCTTTCTCCTGGTTAGGAAGCGGATCACCTAAAATGTTAAGCTTTTTCTCTTTGATATAATCTGACACCGAATGTGAAAGAAGATGATTCACTTCTTCCACGAGGATTGACTTTCCGAACATCTTCCGCACCACGCCAGAAGGAACCTTCCCCTGGCGGAATCCCTTGATGTTCATTTTACGGGAATATTCTTTTACTTTCTCTTCTACCTTGGGTTGATAATCGCTTTGGTTCAGCGTGATCTTAATCAGTCCGTCAGTGGGTGATGGTTGGTCGAGTGTTATATTCAAGAGTTCAAAAATTTTATTAGTTAACAGTATCTTATCACAAGTTGCCAGTGACCGGTTACCATTTTACTGATAACCGGTTACCGACCCCCGTGCGGATGAAGGGACTCGAACCCCCACGCCTTACGGCACCAGATCCTAAGTCTGGCGCGGCTGCCAATTACGCCACATCCGCTTATAAATAACCCTGTGAATGTTCATTTTGTATGCCGAACTTCCCTCAAAACTCTCCATTGGCAGGAGGAATGAAAGTCGCAGAAGGCAAACACATCCGCAGAAAGTGCTTTTCCCTCTTCTAAAAACAAAGTTTTTGCGAAAAGGGAGTGCAAATTTAGAGATTATTCGTTAGCATAGAAGTCTAAAAAATAAATCACTTGGTAACTACGGCCGTTATTGATTCAGTTGAGGAGAAAAGAGAGATAATAAGCCGCTACCGCCGACTGTTACGAAAGGCAAAACCGGTCCTGAAAGACGGAGACGCCAAACGCATAAAACGCGCCTTTACTCTTGCACTCGAAGCCCATAAGGACATGCGCCGCAAATCGGGCGAATTGTTCATATTCCACCCGCTCACTGTGGCAGAGATCTGTGTGGAGGAAATCGGTCTGGGTACAACGTCTATTATTGCGGCCATCATTCACGATGTAGTAGAGGATACGGACATAGAATTGATCGACATCGAGCGGATGTTTGGAAAAAAAATCGCCAAGATCGTCGATGGCCTTACTAAGATCCGCGGGGTTTTTGAATACGGCACCTCCCAGCAGGCGGAGAATTTCAGGAAAATGCTTTTCACCCTATCGGAAGATGTTAGGGTGATACTGATCAAGCTCGCCGACCGTCTGCACAATATGCGCACGCTGGAAAGCATGCCGCGTAATAAGCAACTGAAAGTAGCTTCGGAAACAATCTATCTCTATGCACCGCTCGCCCATAGGCTGGGGCTAAACGCAATCAAGACAGAACTGGAGGATCTATATCTTCGATTTACCGATCAGACAGTATACCGTGACATTGCCAATAAGATCGATGAGACCCGCGCTTCCCGTAATAAATTCATAAAGGCCTTTGTAAACCCAGTTAAAGAAGAGCTTGATCAGCTCGGGGTGGAATACGAAATTAAAAGTCGCCCTAAATCGATCTTTTCGATTTATAACAAGATGAGAAAGCAGAACATCCCTTTTGAAGAGGTGTATGATCTGTTTGCCATTCGCATTATCCTCGACACACCCGTTGAACAGGAGAAATCATATTGCTGGCAGGTTTATTCCATTGTCACGGATTATTATACACCTAATCCGGATCGTCTCCGTGACTGGATCAGTACGCCTAAGGCCAATGGCTATGAGTCACTTCACACAACAGTGATGGCAAAGAATGGGCAATGGGTGGAGGTACAGATCCGTACCAAACGCATGGATGAAATCGCCGAGAAGGGATATGCCGCTCATTGGAAATATAAAGACAACGCAAATAACCATGAATCGAATCTCGAGAAATGGTTAGTGCGTGTTCGGGAGCTTCTGGAGCGACAGGATTTGACGGCGCTGGAATTTGTAGACGACTTCCGCGGTAATCTCTTCAACGAAGAAGTATTCGTGTTCACTCCCAAGGGCGAATTGAAAACACTTCCTGTGGGAGCTACTGCCCTTGACTTTGCCTTTGAAATTCATACAGATATTGGCGCGAAGTGTATCGGTGCCAAAGTGAATCAGAAGTTAGTGCCCATTAATCATCCATTGAAAAATGGTGATCAGATTGAAATTCTGACCTCTTCCAAGCAAAAACCCAATGAGGACTGGCTGCGGTTTGTTGTAACTCAAAAAGCAAAATCGAAAATAAAGGACCTGCTTAGAGAAGATAAACGTCATCAGGCGGACGAAGGAAAAGAAACACTTCAACGAAAACTCAAGCAACTGAAGCTTGATCCCAATTCCCAGCTTTTCGAGAATATGAGAGCATTCTTTAATGTCAACTCTCAATTTGAATTACATCATCAGGTTGGTATCGGAAAGATTGGTCTTAACGAACTGAAGAGATTTAAAGAACACAAGCCAGACCCCACACCACGACATAAGCCGGGAGAATTAGGAGATAATAAAGCATCGGAGCATGAGATTCCCCCTTCAAAAGGGCAGTATGATGATATCCTTTTGATTGGAGAGGATATGGATGTGGTGGAATATAAGCTCGCCAAATGTTGTACTCCAATTCCCGGTGATGAAGTTTTTGGTTTCGTAACGGTGAGTGAAGGAATAAAAATTCATCGTACCAATTGCTCCAACGCACCGGAGTTATTATCCAATCATAACAACCGGGTTATCAAAGCTAAATGGACGTCTCAGCATGAGGTTGCATTTCTTACAGGGTTAAAGGTAGTGGGCACCGATCGGGTGGGATTGATAAACGATGTGTCAAAAATCATCTCAGAAGAACTGAAAGTAAACATGAGCTCCATTTCTTTTCGTACAGAACAAGGAATATTCGATGGTGAAATCATGCTTTATGTAAATGATACGCGTCACCTGGATTTACTTATCAGCAAACTCGAAAAAGTGGAGGGTGTGGTAAAAGTGGCCCGCTTCGATTCCGCGACGATCAAAGGTCACTAATTGTCCAGGGATCAACTTTGCCTATTGTTTTCTGCCTATTGTCTATTTTTCTGTTTCAGAACCGAATTTAACCATATTTTGACGCTACACTCAAGCTACAACTTTCTATAAAGAATAAGGTTTCAAAAACTATATTTACGCCTGCATATGTTGTTGAACCCCAAACTCTACGAAGAGGTAAAAAAAATCTTTGTAGCCTACCTGGAAAATAAGGACCTCCGTAAAACTCCGGAACGTTATGCCATACTCGAGGAAATTTATTCTGTGAGTGGCCACTTTGATGTTGAGTCACTCTATGTAAACATGAAAAATAAAAATTACCGCGTAAGTCGCGCGACAGTTTACAATACCCTTGATCTTTTGGTACAATGTGATTTAGTGACAAAACATCAGTTCGGTCAAAACCAGGCACAGTATGAAAAGTCATACGGATCACGCCAGCACGATCACCTGATATGCACTGACTGTCATAGCGTAGTGGAATTTTGTGATCCGCGAATTCAAACTATTCAAAATACTGTAGAAGAGTTATTGCAATTTAATGTCGTTCATCATTCTTTAATTTTATACGCCAGTTGTACTAAAACCAATTGTGAAAAACGTAAGCCATGAATTTTGCGCAGGAAATAAAATCGAACTCCCTTATTCTTCGGATATCAGGTGACCTGATTGGCGAAGACAATGGCACACGCCTGGTGGAAGCCGTCAATGAGGCTGTCGGACATAAAGTAATGACATGTATTATTGATATCTCGGATCTTCGTTACATCAATAGTAGCGGCATCGGAGTGCTTATCACAATTCTCACCAAGTTCAGAAATAAGGGAGGTGAAGTTTACCTCATGAATCCTTCTGAAAGCGTAAAAAAACTTCTTGTGATCACTAAGTTGAATGCTATCTTTCATGTGGTAAAGACCGAGGAAGAAGCGCTACAACATTCAAAGAAATAATTTCAGATTAAGACTGCTATTGACACATGAAAGTAGACGTATTGCTGGGCCTTCAGTGGGGTGACGAAGGAAAGGGAAAGATTGTTGATGTACTTGCACCGGGTTATGATGTAGTGGCTCGCTTTCAAGGTGGGCCAAATGCGGGCCATACCCTCGAATTTGATGGAATTAAACATGTTTTGCATCAGATTCCCTCCGGGATTTTCCGGGAAAAGACCAGAAACGTAATAGGCAACGGTGTAGTGCTGGATCCTATAGTATTCAGAACAGAAATCGAAAAGCTTCAAAAGTATAATCTGAATGTGAAGGCCAACCTTTTCATTTCGAAAAAGGCTACCCTGATTATACCTACTCATAGATTGCTTGATCAGGCCCAGGAAAAAGCAAAGGGCGAAAATAAAATTGGTTCTACCCTTAAGGGAATAGGCCCTTCTTATCAGGATAAAATTGGAAGACAGGGTTTACGGGTTGGGGATATTCTTTCGCCTGATTTCGGTAACAAGTTTAAAAAGCTTGTTGATCTTCATCTTGCTATTTTAAAAGGTCATGATATTGTTTTCAACTGGCCCGAACTGGAAGCCCAGTTTTTGGAAGCCATTGGTTTTCTCAAAGGCTTCAAATTGATTGACAGTGAATATTTTCTCAATCATCAATTAAAATCAGGCTCTTCTATTTTGGC
>JANYDR010000445.1 GCA_025363495.1 Cyclobacteriaceae bacterium
ATTAATAATGCTGGCAATGCTCATGGCCTTGATCCTATTCAATCAGGTAATGTAGATGATTGGGATGCGATGATGGATATTAATGTTAAAGGGTTGTTGTATGTATCACGTGAGGTTTTGCCCGGGATGGTAGAGCGTAAATCAGGGCATGTTATAAATTTGGGATCAATCGCAGGTAGAGAAGTTTATGCCGGAGGGAATGTCTATTGTGCAAGTAAGTTTGCTGTGGAGGCACTTACCCGTAGCATGCGCATCGATCTCAATGCCGCTGGAATAAAAGTTACGGCTATTCAGCCTGGCCTGGTCGATACAGAGTTTTCAATCGTTCGCTTTAAAGGTGATACTGAACGTGCGGCAAATGCTTATAAAGGAATGGTACCATTACGGGGAGAGGATATTGCAGATCTGATATTGTTTGCGCTCACCAGGCCAGCACATGTAGTGGTGGCGGATCTGGTGGTATTTCCGGTGGCGCAGGCAAGTGCAACGGTGGTGAATCGTGTCGGGTGATGATAATCTATCAAGGATCTGGCGTAACTTTTATATTTAAGATTTAGCA
This sequence comes from Cyclobacteriaceae bacterium, assembly GCA_025363495.1. Taxonomy (GTDB): domain Bacteria; phylum Bacteroidota; class Bacteroidia; order Cytophagales; family Cyclobacteriaceae; genus ELB16-189. The sequence goes on from JANYDR010000445.1 coordinate 560, forward strand.
ATTTGACATTTTAGATTTTTTACTAAAATACTTGCGATCCATGGTGCAATAAGTCTGATTTTTGAAATTCCTTTTCCTGCTTTCTCAAGCTCGGCCTTTTCGCTCAGATGTCAAATCACACGGGTTGCCTCGATAAATTAAAAAGGAACCCGTTGTGATTTGCTTTCGACAAACGATCTTCATGAAGCAAGCTGATTATTCCCATAACAATTTGCTAATCTCCTCTCTTTTCCAAAACTTCGGAGGAATTCTACCCCTATTATGAAGAAAACCATCCGGAGCTTTTCGCTCATTATCAATTACAAGACGTTTATTATCACGGCACTCTCAGTTATCTCTACGTATTTCTGTTATCAGTTTGACCTTACGGCAAAATTCCCCGATATGCTCGTGGGTGTTGCCATTGTCTTTCCGGTAGTATTTTCAATCGGGTCTGCATACAACAGAAGAGAAACGGCGTTGCAGCGGTGGGCGGATTTCAGGGGACATGCTATTGCAATTTATTATGCAACCCGCGACTGGACAGCCAACAAGGAAAATGATCTGCCCCAGCGTAGTCGCGAGACGACCACTGAAATGATGCATCTGATGAAAGCGCTGCTTCGCGGCGAGCGTAACGAGTGGCAGGAAAAGGAAGCAAAACTTTTTAAACTTTTTTCGAAACTTTCATTAATCACCATGGAGATGAGGAATTATGGGGTGCAAAGCGGAGAAATTTCACGCGTGAGTCAGTATGTGAGTAAAATGATCATTGCGTTTGATAATCTTAAAATCATTTTTATTTACCGTACTCCCATTACGCTACGTGCCTATAGCAAAGTCTTTATTTATATTTTTCCCATCATCTACGGACCTTACTTTGCCAGTACATTTCATGATTTCTCTGCATCATTGGAATACGTCATGCCGGTGCTCTATAGCTTTATTTTGGTGAGCCTTGACAATATCCAGGACCACCTTGAGAATCCTTTTGACCAGGTGGGGGAGGATGATATTGATATTGACGCAGATGAGACGAGTAGGTTGCTTGATTGAGCACCTGCAACCTGGAACTTGCGACTGAGCGGCGTTACTTACAATCCTTCAAATAGGGAGTGGCATTTCCATCTCCAAGATCAGATGCCATTATAAAGTCTTCGCAAGCAGCTTTTTTATTGCCCAGCTTCTTCCTGGTCAGGCCGCGATTGTAATAAGCGGCGGCATAGACAGAATCAATTTCAATCGCTCTGTTGTAATCCTCAATTGCCTCGTTTGGTTTGCCGGAATCATCCAATACATCTCCGCGCAATACATACGCCTTCGCATAGGTAGGCGCCAGTTCAATTGCCTTGGAGTAGTCAGCAATAGCTTTATCGAAATTCTCTATCATATAATGGGCATCACCGCGATCAAGAAAATAGACCATTTCAGTTGATTTGAGATCAATAGCTTTTCCAAACTCTTCAATGGCTTTATTATAGTCTTTCAGATCATAGGTCACGTCGCCCAGAGCGTAATGTGCTGAAGCATTACTATTATTAAGTTGGATTGCTTTCTCCAGGTCAGCTTTTGCGTTGGTGAAATCACCCATGGCAAGATATGTTTTGCCACGCCCGACAAGTGCACTGTCATAATTAGCACGAAGCTCCAGTGCTTTGGTATAGTCTTTCAGAGCTTCGTCAAATTTGGTAAGCTCCCAGTAAACATCACCACGGTTAAGATATACAACAGGCTTGATGGTTTTGTCTGAGGTTAGCGAAATAGCTTTGTTATAATCGGAGAGAGAGCCTTCAAAATCATCCAGGTCGAATTTGGCATTACCCCTGTTGAAATACGCATCGATATTTTTATCATCCAGCAAGATTGTAGAATCGAACTTGGCAATAGCACCAGCGAAATCATAAGCCTTAAGTTTGACAATACCCTGATTGAATAATTGATCTGACTTACTTGCGCAAGCAGAAATCATTGCCACTCCAAGCAAAAAGAGGATTATTTTTTTCATGGATATGAGTATTTAGGCTGTTGAAGTTATAAACGAACTCATACAATTGCAAATCTCACTGACTTTTACATTTAATATTGAGATTTTTAGATTTGTTATTGCAATGGATTCCCCGTAGATCAACTTTGGGTGCCTTCATTACCTTTTGCAGTAATAATGCTTTTCGTGAATATTGCGACAAGTTCTTTATTTTCTTCAATTATGGAGTTTTCGTGAATTAACGATTTGAGATGAAGCAATTTTAAGCACAGAACTGTTTCTCGTAACCCCTTTAAAATGATTTTCAACTTATGAATGAAATCCCTTCTCGATTCTGCGGCTTGAGCTTCTCCATAATTTAAAACTGGAGAGGTGCCCGACCGTAACAGTTGATTTCCTAAATAATTGCCCACTTTGTTATTGGGGAGATTTTCTACGATGGTGATAATTTTGACCCCGAATTCCAGAAGTCTTTCTTCCAGGTCATATCTTCTTGAGTTTTCCATGACTCAAATTTCCATACTTAGGATTGAATTTTAGTATTATTTGGTGTACGGATTTCCTGATCATTTACTTTTACATTTTCGATTTGGAGTTTTTTATTATAAATTAATTTGAAATGTTAAACTTTGAATTTAAAATGTAAAAGTTTAGCGTACCCTCACACTCCTCATTATCTCATGCGCAGTTTCCTGCCAATCTTCCCGTTGATCTTTTGGGCAACTAAAGGTGAATACAAGAGTACGCTCTTTTTCCACGAGGTATTGAATGAAGGTGTATTTCAAAATTGGGTCTTGATAGCCTTGCTTTCTTCTATCGCCTGAGATACGTGATTCAAATTCAAAGTAGATGAACTTCTTCTTTTTGAGAAGTTGTGTTCCTTCGCCTATCAGATCCACTTTGTCGTAAAGATTGAAAAGTCCCGACTTAAAAAATTTCTGAGCCATTTCAACATCTCCATCCGGCCAGTTGGTAGCCGAGATATTGACACTAAAATCTATGGTGCGCTCCTGATTTGTATAGGCACCCAAAGGTGCTCTGACAGATGGATACCGCTGAGCTATATCATCAGGGGTCATAGGATACAATGTGGCAGGCAAAGAAACAGTCACGCCGTCCGAAACCTTGGTTTTCACAAGCCCTGTGGATGCAAAGGAAGTCGCAATCAGAAATATTATTATGATGGAGAGGTTTTTAAGCATTATTTCAGGAGTGAAATTGTAATAATTAACACGCAAGGTTTATTAACTTGCGCGCCCAAAATTAATCAATTTAAGATGCTTAGGACACATACTTGCGGTGAACTGCGAATTAGCGATGTTAACAAGACAGTAATCCTGACGGGCTGGGTTCAGCGCCTGCGTGATAAGGGCAGTCTACTATGGGTTGATCTCCGTGACCGTTATGGTATCACCCAACTATTTTTGGAAGAAGGTAAATCAGACCCTAAACTGATGGTGGCAGCACGGCATTTGGGTCGTGAATTTGTGGTAAAAGTCACAGGCACTGTTGCGGAACGGCTTTCAAAAAATGATAAAATTCCTACCGGCGAGATTGAAATAAAAGTGGAAGGAATTGAAGTCCTGAATGAGTCGAAAACTCCTCCGTTTACCATTGAAGAAAATACAGATGGCGGGGATGACCTTCGAATGAAGTATCGATATCTCGATTTGCGACGAACTCCCGTTCGCGAAAGTCTGCAACTACGTCATAAGATGGCGCAGCAGACTCGTGTTTATCTGGATAGCTTGGATTTTATTGAGGTGGAAACGCCTGTGTTAATAAAATCAACACCGGAAGGAGCCCGAGATTTTGTTGTTCCATCACGAATGAACAACGGTGAGTTCTATGCATTGCCTCAATCGCCGCAAACATTCAAGCAATTATTAATGGTATCCGGCTTTGACCGCTACTATCAGATCGTAAAATGTTTCCGTGATGAGGATTTGCGTGCTGATCGTCAGCCGGAGTTTACTCAGATCGATTGTGAAATGGCATTCATTACGCAGGAAGATATCTTGAGCACATTTGAAGGAATGGTTCGTCATTTGTTTAAGAATGTAAAAGGCATTGATATGCCATCGGTGCCTCATATGACGTACGCCGATGCCATGAAGTACTATGGTTCTGACAAACCGGACACCCGTTTTGAAATGAAGTTTTCTGAATTAACGGAATTAACAAAAGGTAAAGGCTTTCCCGTGTTTGATCAGGCGGAACTTGTTGTAGCAATTAGCGCAATGGGATGTGCCACTTACACCCGTAAACAAATTGATGAGCTGACAGAATTTGTAAAGCGTCCCCAGATCGGTGCCAAAGGACTGGTGTGGGTGCGTTATGAATTGAATGGTACCCTTAAATCTTCAGCTGACAAATTTTATTCAGAAGAGGAATTAAAAAAATGGGCGGTGGCTTGCAATGCTCAACCGGGTGATTTGATTTTGGTTCTCGCCGGCGAAGCAGATAGAACCCGCAAAGCGTTGGGCGAATTACGTCTGTTGATAGCAAGTCAGTTGGGATTACGTGATAAAAACAAATTTGCTGCACTCTGGGTCATCGACTTTCCATTGTTGGAATGGAATGAAGAGACAAATCGCTTTCATGCTATGCATCATCCATTCACCTCACCGAAACGTGAGGACTTACCGTTGCTTGATAGTGATCCTGGAAAAGTCCGGGCCAACGCATATGACATGGTAATCAATGGAACAGAAGTTGGAGGCGGATCCATTCGTATACATGATCGCCCCACACAACAGTTGATGTTCAGCAAGCTTGGATTCTCTGAAGAAGAGGCTAAGAAACAGTTCGGCTTTTTGATGGAAGCTTTTGAA
>JANYDR010000447.1 GCA_025363495.1 Cyclobacteriaceae bacterium
GCATCGCCCGCTGCTTCATGGATGGCAAGATTCTTATCTGCATTTAGTTGAATGATCATGGTGTGAGTTTATGGCCTAAAAAAATATCTGTGTCGTAGTCAACGATTCATGAAAAGGTATGATAAGGAGTGTCGAATTTCTTACACAATGACCCGGAATAGTTATATCCTTCACACATTTTCACCAGTCATTAAATATCAACAACCTCCTGAACGGTGCAGGCAATCATCAGCGCTTGTTATGACGCGGCGCAACTTGTTATGGTTGGTTGCTCTCATCGAAGAAATATTTCCAGTAGTATGAATTAATTTCATTCGCAAGCCGTGGCGGGTGGGCGTCCACGAATGGCGCGGCGTAAAGCGACGTGCAAAACGTTGATAGGAGCTCCGAGCCATCCTCGCTGCGCAGCATTCGTGGTGCCTTTTTCTTTTGTTACTTTTCTTTTGGGCAAGCAAAAGAAAAGTAAAATCAACTTACCTGGACAACTCTCGTGATGTTGTTTATATTGAGGTCACGATTTGCCGCAGCCCGATGACTACATTCATTTAGGCATCCCGACGGGTTTGGATGCCCCGCGCGAGGCAACCGCACAACACTCGGGCCGGTGGATCTATCAATACTAAGAGCCGGTTGCGGTCCATAAAAAATCTGATTACATTAATTCTCAACTTCTCTTTTTATCTTCGCCCTTCAATCTTAACTAGTTTAGATGAAGGCATATATTTTTCCCGGTCAGGGTGCTCAGTTTACTGGAATGGGCAAAGAGCTGTACGACTCCAATGAAAAAGTAAAATCTTTATTTGATCAGGCGAATCAAATTCTTGGATTCAGGATCACCGATACAATGTTTACCGGCACCGCCGATGAATTGAAGCAGACAAATGTAACTCAGCCTGCTATTTTCATTCATTCAGTCGCAGCCGCTTTGGCAGGTAATGATTTTGCTCCGGATATGGTTGCAGGTCATTCACTGGGAGAATTTTCTTCGCTGGTTGCCAATAAAGCTTTATCATTTGAAGATGCATTAAAGCTGGTTGCCAAACGTGCGCAGGCAATGCAGCGGGCGTGTGAGATTAACCCCTCTACGATGGCCGCTGTTCTTGGACTAGATGATAATAAAGTGGAGGAAATATGTGCTTCTATCAAAGAAGAGATCGTTGTCCCGGCAAATTATAACTGTCCCGGTCAATTGGTTATTTCCGGTTCAATGAAAGGTATTGGGATTGCCATTGAAAAACTGAAAGCGGCAGGAGCAAAGCGTGCATTGCCGCTACAGGTTGGTGGGGCATTTCATTCGCCGTTAATGGAACCTGCGCGGGAAGAACTTGCTAAGGCAATCGAATCCACACATTTCAGCATTCCAATCTGTCCGGTCTATCAAAACGTAAATGCACTTCCTTCCAAAGATGTTTCTGTAATTAAGAAGAACCTCATCGATCAGCTCACCTCTCCGGTACGGTGGACCCAATGTGTTCAGAATATGGTGAAAGATGGGGGTAATATATTTATTGAATGTGGTCCTGGAAAAGTTTTACAAGGACTGGTGAAAAAGATTGCGGCTGAAGTTGAAGCCAGAAGCATTTAAGTCTGAGAACCCAAACTTTTTTGTCGCAATTGACCCCTTCAATAGACGTTTATTCACCAAACCAAATTTTCTGGTTGATTGTAAATTTGTTTCAACTCAACAAAAAAATATTGACCTATATGGAAACAGCAGCAAAAGCAAGCATCACCGTTGAAACAATAGTTAAGGCACCAATCAACCAAGTCTGGGCTTCATGGTCGGAACCGAAGCACATCACTCAATGGTGCCAGGCTTCCGCTGATTGGCATGCCCCTCATGCCGACAATGATCTTCGTACCAATGGGAAATTCAAAACTACAATGGCGGCTAAAGACGGCAGCTTCAGCTTTGATTTTGAGGGAGTTTATACCCGATGTTCAACTCCATAAGTTAATTGAATACATCCTCGCCGACAATAGAAAAGTAATGATTGTATTCTCATCTAATGGAAATGAAACAAAAGTTACAGAGACGTTTGATCCTGAGAGTGAGAATTCTATCGAAATGCAGCGGGGAGGCTGGCAGGCGATACTGGATAGTTTTAAGAAGTATACGGAGAGTATTTAAATAATTGGCGACTAGTGCATGAATGCGCTAAGTGCAATTCACCACAGGAGGCACAGAGGGCACGGAGTAAATACACATAAAGATTAATGTAGTTTTATGGATTCAAAAGTCATTAGCTTTAATACTTTATCGTGCCTAGTTTACAGATAGGCAGGCATTCTCCGTGGAGATCTCCGTGTTCTCCGCGACTCTGTGGTGAAATAAAATTCAGCGAAGGTGAATTTGTCAACTCTCTTTTCAATTCTCAACCTCTGATTTAAACTTCTCGACTTCCAGCATATCGATACATTCTAAAAGAAGCTGTTTCATATTTTTCCTTAATACTGGATGTACAAAATCCGGCGCTAATTCAGCTAAAGGAATCAACGTAAATCTCCGTTGTGCTATAGCAGGGTGCGGCACGATCAGATCTTTGGTTGAAATGATCTGATCACCATAAAAGAGTATATCCATATCAAGCGTTCTGCTTCCCCATTTTTCCAACCGGCTTCTTCCGAATTTAGATTCTATTGCAAGAATTGTTTTCAATAAATCTTCCGGGCTCATATCAGTGTCAATTATAATCACCTGATTGAGGAAAGCCGGCTGGTCCTCCTTTCCCCAAGCAGCGGTTTGATACAGTGAAGAAATGGCAATTATCTTTCCCGCTCCAGCCTCAATAGAATGGCACGCTTTTTCAATATACGCCTTGCGATCACCTTCATTCGAACCTAAAAGCAGAAATGTGCGTACCATGCGTATAATGATCTTAATTGCTAGTTGTAAAATTGATATTTTTGCCGTCTAAATCAGCGTTATGAGTTTTTTTAAGTTGTTTTTCGCTTCCTGCCTTGGCACCCTGGTGGCATTTGTTCTCTTGTGCTTCCTGACCATTGGCATGTTTGCTGTATTCTCTGGTGATGGCGAAGTAGCAATCAGCGACAATTCTGTCCTGCACCTTAATCTCGAGGCACCCATTACAGAGCTGGAAGTAGAAGACCCATTGGCTGACATTATACCTGGAGCGGGCAAAGAAAGCTACGGACTACTTCAGATCAAGGAAGCCATTCAATATGCCAAGACTGATTCCAAAATCAAGGGTATTTATTTAAACACTTCTTCCCTGAGGACGGGCATGGCCACCATCCAGGAATTGCGTGAAGCGCTGATCGATTTTAGACAATCGGGAAAGTGGGTAATATCCTACGCTGATTCTTATACCGAAGGTGCTTACTATCTGGCAACGGCCGCGGACAAGATTTATATGTACAATGAAGGTGAGGTAGAGTTCAATGGTATGGCGACAGAAGTAATCTTCTTTAAAAAGCTTTTTGATAAACTTGAGATCAAACCCGAAATTTTCCGTGTAGGAGATTTTAAAAGTGCTGTAGAACCATTCCTTCGTGAAAACCTGAGCGATGAGAACAAGCTTCAATTGAATTCTATTTTGAACTCAATCTATGGTAATATTTTGCACGACGTATCGGAAGCACGAAAGATCCCTTACGAAAAATTGAAAGATATCTCTGACAAGATGTTGGTGCGAAATGCACAACAGGCAGTGAGCTACGGATTAATTGATTCATTGTATTACGATGACCAGATAAAGGATTATCTCCGCTCACGCCTGGGACTAGAGAAAAAGAAACGCGTTCCGCTTGTGAGCTACAGGAAGTATAAAAATTCATTCACTACCTCCGGCGATTCCAAAAATGAAATAGCCGTGATCGTAGCCGACGGTGAGATCATTCCAGGTAAAGCAGACCAGGGAACTGTCGGTGCAGTGACGATTGTTGATGCCGTTCGGCGTGCGCGCAATAATGATAAAATAAAAGCCATTGTACTTCGGGTCAATTCCCCAGGCGGTGTCTTCCAGGCTGGAGATATGATGTGGAGGGAGATCATGCTGGCAACAAAACAAAAACCTGTCATTGCTTCTATGGGTGACTATGCTGCTTCCGGCGGATATTATCTTGCCATGGCCTGCGACTCGATTGTGGCACAGTCGACAACTATTACTGGTTCAATCGGAGTGTTTGGTGTGATGTTTGATTTAAGCTCGTTCATGAGCAACAAGCTTGGTGTTACCTCCGAGCAGATAAAGACCGGCGAAATAGGAGAGTTGTACACTGTAACACGACCATTGACCGATGTAGAGAAGAGCATCATGCAGAAATCTGTTGATGAAATTTATGAGACATTTACCCGCAAAGCAGCCGAAGGTCGCGCCATGACCCAGGACGAGATCAAGAAGATTGCTTCCGGCCGTGTGTGGACAGGCTCGCAGGCGAAAGAAAATCGTCTTGCCGATGTCATCGGAAACTTTGACAAGGCCGTGAGCATCGCTGCTGCTAAAGCCGGTATTGCTTCTGATTACAAACTAAAATATTATCCTCAGCCCCGGCCGTTCCTTGACCGCATCATGAACAACTGGGAAGACAACGCGAGGGTGAATGCTTTACAGAAAGAGCTCGGTACTTATTATCCATGGTACCAGCAATGGAGTAAAGTGAAAAATTATAATGGTGTGCAGACGAGAATGGGCGTGGAGTTTGTGGTGAAGTGATGCGGTAGTTAATGAGCTGGAAAATAATTCATGACCATGCACTAACTTATTTCCCCGTTTTCAAGAACAGCGGCCAAACCCCAATAGAATATTATAAATAAAGACCACCAAAGAAATGCCCGGCTTATAGATGGCTATTTGAGTGCCAATCTATTTTAACTCCTTTGGAAGACCATGTTTATTGATGAGTTTCTTTGCTGCTTTGAGTTTTTTTAAGACATATGGGTCATTAGAATGATTCTTCATTTTGCTATCTACAGAAGCAATGCTAGCTCGTTTGTTGACATTTAAGGTTGACATTTTACCTTGATTTATATTCAAATTTAATCATTTATGCGTTTTACCAATATGGCTTGATACGTCTTATTTTTCCTAAAATGCTCCCACTGACCACCAAGAAGGCCAAAAACCAGGAAATTTTTGCTAACCACAGTGAGATGAGTCGATATGGTTATTTGATAAAGCCTTTTTTTTGCAGGTGTATTTCCTTCCGCAACAATAGGCGCGTTAGGAAAATGGTTGCAAAAATCCGTTACCGCGGCGCCGACAGTAGCAAAAACTAATTCTGAATCTTTATTATCTGTAATTACACTATCATCAATTTCTCCTGTAGTTAGATCAATATCGCCCAAGGCAAGATTATAGACCGACGGCCATCCTGGAACTTCTTTGAACTCGATACCTTTTATAATGTTTCCTTTTGGACCGACACTAATAAACTGATAACTCTGAAAGGTTACGTCGGTAGTAATTGGGTATTTAGGGAGGAACATGTTCAGGAAATGAGAGATGCAGAATCAGCTAGAGATTTCACTCAGTCGATATCCACTTCTTCAATAACAGGAAATTGATTTTTCCACAATTGATAGTATTGCTTTTTATTATTTAAGAGTTCATGATGAAGGCCTTCTTCGGCAATAACTCCATTTTCAATCACAACAATTTTATCGGCATGAGAAATTGTGCTTAGCCTGTGAGCTATGATGATGACCGTCTTATTTTGATTTCTCAGAATATTCACCATTCTATGGATGTATTTTTCAGAAGTTACGTCAAGTGAGGAGGTTGCTTCATCTAAAATCAGTATTTGTGGATCGCGGTAGAGCGCGCGTGCGATTGCAATTCTTTGTTTCTGACCACCAGAAAGAGTAGCTCCATTCTCTCCCAAATATGTATTGAAGCCAGCCGGTAGCTTCTCAATAAATTCCAGGATACCAAGAGAAGTGCAGATGGAAATAATTTTCTCCATATCAGGCGAATAATCTCCGACGGCAATGTTGTCAATTATATTACCAGCAAACAGATCAATTTTTTGGGGTACGATGCCGATCAATTGACGTAAGGACTGATTTTCAATATATTTTAAATCATAATCTCCTATATGAATGCTGCCGGAAGAAATTGGATATAATTTCTGTAAAATAATTGCGAGGGTAGACTTACCTGAACCACTCTCACCAACCAATGCCACTAAATTTCCTTTTGGAATTATAAGAGAAAAATCATGAAAGACATTAGCCCTGCTTCCATACCTGAAACTCACATTTTCGAATTTAATATTGCCTATCAATTCCGGGTTGATCTGGATTTTATTTTCATCTTTCTCCTGTTCCAGATCAGTTATTTCAAACAACCGATCAGCGGCGATAACTGCATTTTGGATGACTTTATTCATGCCTATTATACTGGTTGCTGGAGAGGTGAAATAACCAATTAGTGCATAAAATGAAAGTAATTCTCCTGGTGTAATTTGATTGTCCAGTACAAATCCCGCTCCAATCCACAAAAGTAGAATTGTGAATAACCGTGAAATGAACTCCGTTGAAAAATTAGAGTAAAGTGTATTTAGCCCCGAAGTGTAAACTGATTTCAATAACTTGTAAAATTTGGCCTCCGTTTTAAATTGAGAAAAAGATTCAAGTCCTAAGCTTTTTATAGTGCCGATTGAATTTATAGACTCGACCAGCTGAGACTCAAGTTCAGCGGAATTTTCCATAAGTCTTCTTTCCACTCTTTTATTCAGGTAATTAGTAATTAGATAGATGATCAAATAAAATGGAAGGATTAATAGAATTACAAGCGCAAGTTTCCATTGATAGGTGAACATTAGCGCAAATGAAAATGTGATCACGAAGAAATTCACTGCAATGTTTGTAAACACATCATTAATAAATGTCCTGATCTTTACGGCGTCATTAATTCTTGATAGAATTTCTCCGGAGCGCATCGTGTCAAAAAACTGCTGCGGTAATCTGATTAAGTGTTTATAATACCCGAGTATCAGTCGTGCGTCTATCAGTTGACCTGTTTGAAGAGTGAGCAGACTTTTCATATAGCCGATAAAAATTGCAATGATTAACAAGCCGATCATCGTTACACTCATCAGATTGAGTAAATTTTTATTGCCATCAATAAGTACGTAGTCGACGATTTTTTGCACGTAGATAGATGTGCTGAGGCCAATTATAGTATAGATTAAGGCTCCCACTACTGATTGAATCAGGATACTCTGATGTGGTTTTATAAGTTTCACAAAACGTGAAATAACAGATTCTCTTAAATCGCCTTTTTGAAATGAATCACCGGGGAGTAATAATACAAGAACGCCTGTCCATATTTTTTTAAATTCTTCATGCGGATACGGATGAAGTTTACCATCTGTTGGATCCATCACCTCAATATGCTTGTTCGTTACTGAATATATTACAACGAAATGATGAATAGTTTCATTGATAATAATATGAGCAATAGCAGGAAGGGGAATTTTAAAAAGGCTTTCAAAATTTCCTTTTACCCCCTTGCATTCAAAGCCAATTGTGGTCGCCGCCTCTATGATTCCGAAAACATTTGTTCCTTTTTTATCAGTTGAGGCTAGTTGCCGGATTCTCGCAACAGAAATTTGTAAATCATAGTTGGCTGCAATGGAAGCCAGGCAAGCAGCACCGCAGTCTGTAATATCACGTTGTTTGATTTTAATTTTCTTGTTCACGATTTGACTAGTTCAGAGAACTATACATTCTGACTTATCCAGTCATTTTGCAGAGTTCCGTTGACAGGAGAATTGATGATGGGGAGTTTCATTTCCATAAATTTATTTCGAGATTTTAAAAAAAGTGTACTTTGGATTTGCTGCCAAAGTACACTTGTGAGTTATCGATTATAGTTATCGATCCGAGGTTTAAAGGTTAATTCTTTTCACTATATGCTATATACATTCCAATAAAGAAGAGAATTGGGATCAAGCCAAAGCCACCGCTGGTTTGCTGCTTTTCAAGTCCACTTAGCTCAATTGTTTCGAAGTTTTTTAAATTTTTCATGACGTTAAGATTTAGTAGTTGCCAGAGTCCTTCTGGTGAGGTGCCAAAAACTGTTTGGCGCAGCTGGTTCCGGCCGGAAACCTTGCACGAATATGAACTGCGAAAAACGGTGAGTCAACGGGTCGCTACGATTAGTCAGGAAAACCAGACAACTGATTTGTAATGATTAACTGACTGAAACATTATCTTCGTTGAGTCAACACTGATAGTCAGGTTGGTCACCAATTTTAATAGCGAAAAAAATATGAAACGAATCAACATACTCCTGGTAGAAGATGAAGTATTAATCCGGCAGGGAATGAGATCACTGTTGGAAAAGGAAGATTTTGTCAAAGACATTTTTGAAGCCGGTGATGCAAGTGAATTTCATTCGCAATTGTCACTTCATTCAATTGACATAATTCTTCTGGATGTTAAATTGCCCGGTGTTAAGGGTCAGGAGTTGTTGAATGAATTATCAAAGAAAGAGGATCATCCTAGAGTAATTGCAGTAACAGGACTTGAAGGTGTGGAATTGATAATTAATCTTCTCAAGTGTGGTGTAAATGGTATTGTATTTAAGCTCGATGGATATTCCGAAATTGTGAAAACTATTAAAGAGGTTCTGGTATTGGGTCACTACTTTCAGGAGAAAATTTCTGACATTATACAAGCGAATGCACATCGTTGGGATCACATTCCTCCGATCTCGCTGAGTTTTCAGGAAAATGAATTGCTGCGCATTATAGCCAGCGGACTCACCACAAAGGAGATAGCGGCACAATTGAAAATGACTGAGGCTACTACTGAAACTTACCGGACCAGGTTGATAAAAAAATTAGGAGTTCGCAATTCCGCTGCTTTATTGGCCTATGCGTACAGGAATGGAATTCTGTAAATAAGTCTAGACTAGTTCGCTTATGCAATATGTTCAATGCCATAGTCCACCTTTGCAAGAAGGCCTTTCTTGCCTTTTTTGAATCGCAGTCTGGCGCCAATAATGCGGGATCTCATCTTCAATGTATTCTGCTTTTTTTGCAAAGTTTCAATGAAATCAGAAACCTTTGAAAATCCAGTTCCATCATCCTCTACTTCTATTATCAGGTGACTTTCGTACCAATTCATCCTCACCCATATATGCCATGCGGAGGAGTGTCTTAGTGCATTATGTATCAGTTCCTGAATAATTCGAAAGAGATATAGTTCTGCCAGTGTCGGGATATTTAGTTCCTTTCCTGTTGGCTCGAAATGGATGGTGCCGCCGCCGGGTCTCTCCATGTTTTGGCAAAGTAGGCTGATTCCTTTTTGAAAGGAGTCATCTTCCATTTTTGCCGGCAAAAGCCTGCGTGATATTCTCCGGACGGATTGAACGACCTCATGAAAATCCGCATTCATGCTTATGGTGAGGGATTCAATTTCAGCCTGGTCAGTTTTCGATCGGTCAAGGCGATCGAGAGAGAGGCGGAAGACCGAAAGTTTTTGGATCAGGTCATCGTGAATTTCAGCGCCCATTTCAGAAATGATCTGTTCGCACATTTCCATCGCCTGGCGGGAAACTTCTTCATCAAAAGATGATTTTGTTTTAAATAAACGAAACATTTTTTGTAACTTTTATTTGAGTTAAAATTTAGCAACCTACCCCACCCCTTTGCCCTCATACGGCAAAGTAAATTATTTGAAATGAAAAAAGTGTACCGCTTTTTCCCGTTCATCTTTTTCCAGATGGCAATCGTCCTGTCACATGCCCAAACTCCCAAGATTGATTCATTAAAGAATGAACTAATCAGGAATTCCGAATCAGATAGATTTGATATTCTCTGGGGGCTCGCCTATGAATTGTTTGATGTGGATAATTTTCAGGCGGTGGAGTATGCAAAGGAGGCGCATATTAATGCGTTGGCAAGTGGTGATTCGCTTAATATTGTAAAATCTGGAAGGATAGAAGGGCAATTGCTGAGAAGAGTTGGTAAGGTTGACGAATCGCTCCAGATATTAAATTACGTATTGCCAATTTCGGAACGTCTCAATTTTGAAAAGGAATTGAAAATCATACTCAATGCTTTGGCTGTATCACACGGATTCAAATCAGAGCACGATAAAGCACTTGAGTATCATTTCAGGAGTTTGATACTCCGAGAAAAGGAGGGAAATGAAAAAGAAATCGTTACCTCTTTGAACAATATTGGAGTGGTTTATTATAAATTGCGAAATCACAATTTGGCTTTGGAATATTTTTTTGAGGCTTTAAAAATAAAAGAGGAATTAAATGAGAAGGTTTCTAGGTTCGAGTTTGCAAACATTGGGTTATGTTACAACAAACTTTTTGACTTTAATAACTCAAGAAAGTTTTTCAGCAAAGCGATTGAATCATGTTCTCCAAATTGTGATGATGAAATGATTAAAGAGGTTTATTTTGGTTTAGGTTATTCCTTTTTTTTAGAGAAAAATTACTCAGAGGCCGAAAAATACTATAAGAAATCTTTAGCCATTTCTTGTCTTCTGAAGAATCAGAGATTTCAATTGCAAGATTTAGTTCATCTCATAGAAATTGCCGTCATTAAAAATGACTTGGTGGTCGCGAGTAATTATTTTGAGCGAGTAGAATTATTACCTGATAAGGATCAATTTAACGAGTATCTCGTCGACGTATTTAAATTGAGAGCAAAATATTACACATTGAAAAAAGATTATATCAAAGCGACTTTATTTTACGAAAAGTATTTAAATATAGTTGATAAAACCAATGGGTTAAATAATAATCTGCTGAAAATTCAGACTCAGTATGCCGAAAGAGAAAATCTAGCTAGGTTAGAGCTACAAGCAAAAACTGTTGCTCTTCAACAGGAGGCGTTATACAAACATAAGTTGTTGAATTCAGCAATAGGTTTAATTTCAATACTATCATTTGTGCTTGTATGGCTATTATTCAAAGGTAATATTCAAAAGCAACGAATAAATGAAGAACTCAATTGCAGAGTAAGAGAACGGACGCGGGAGCTTGAGAGGAACAGCGATGCCTTGAAACTTGCGAATGATGAGAAAGCATTAATTCTTAAAAAAGTGCTGAGTGAGTTAGGCTCTTCGTTGGCAACAATGAAGGGTTTGTCTTTCCTTGCGTCTCAGGATTTGCCTGAAGAACAGGCAAATTATATCAGGCAAGCAACGATAACAACGGAAAGGTTGGCATACAGTATCAACAAATATGTGATTCCTCATCCGTCCGAATCAACAAAATAGAAAGCTATCCAATCTTCTTGCGAGGATCGGATAGCTACGATAATAGAATCTTAGTGATCTTCAGAAATAAACCCGCCGGCAGGCTCTATAGCGTAGGTGCTGGAAGATTCGGACTGATGTTTTCCATTTGCCGAACTCTTCTTACTTATTTTAGTAGCCCCAAGCGAAATCACTAGACCAAGTGTGATTAAAATTATTGTAATTTTTGTTTTCATGTTGTAAGATTTTTAACCCTTAGGATCAAGAGCTCCGCCACCCGTGACTATTGTTTTAGGCTTGATTTCTTGTTCTGTACAAGAACTAATTGCCAAGGACGTGACAATGAAAAGAAGAATGATGTAAAGTGTTTTTTTCATACAATTGGGATTAGGTTTTTTTGGTTAAGTTTGGATAGTTTAATTAGGCTTTTGCAAATATGAAAAAGCTGGTTAAAATGTTCCATGTAATATTTTAGGAAAAACAACACGTGTACCAAAAAATTGCCTTTATATTAATGCCTTTGCTCTGCGTGGCTCTCTGCGTACACACTTCTTATGCTCAAAAATTGAGTAAAGTGGATTCATTGAAAGCCGAGCTAAGTCGAAGTAATGAATCCAACCGTTTTGATGTTTTGTGGGAACTAGCTTATGAATTGTTTGATGTAGATAACCCACGCGCATTAATTTATGCCAAGCAGGCCCATGATTATGCTGTCAATGAGACCGGAGATAGTCTTGAAATAGTGAAATCGGGAAGGATTCTAGGACAAATATTGAGAAGAGTGGGTGATGTCGATGAGTCAATTCAGATCTTAGAAAGTGTATTAGAAACTTCAAAGCGCAAAAACTTCGAAAGA
The DNA here is from genome assembly GCA_025363495.1 of Cyclobacteriaceae bacterium. GTDB lineage: Bacteria > Bacteroidota > Bacteroidia > Cytophagales > Cyclobacteriaceae > ELB16-189. Next base: position 12,045 of record JANYDR010000447.1, read on the forward strand.
GAAACAAAACTTATTTTGAATTCGCTTGCTATTGCACATACATTCAAAGCAGAATATGATAAGGCGTTGGAATTTAATTTTCAATCCCTTGTAATACGTGAAAGGGAAGGTGATAAAAAGCAAATCAGTATTTCACTTAATAACATAGGGTTGGTGTACTATAAATTAGGAAATTTTGAATTGGCTTTGGACTATTATTTGCAATCACTTAAGGCTAAGAAAGAATCGAATGACATCTTTGGACTTGATCAGGTTTTAGTGAATGTTGGGTTATGTTACAATTTGCTTTCTAAATATGAAATTGCCAACGAATATTTTGAAAAAGCACTACAATCCTGTGATTCTTCCTGTGATAAAGAGATAATAATTCAAAGTAAGACTGGCCTCGGCAATTCTTTTTTTGGACAAGAAAATTATCCTCAAGCTGAACTTTACTTCAAAGAGTCTCTTGATTTGTCCATTAAGGAAAAAAATCAACGTTTTCAGATTGAGAACCTAATCGAACTAACCAAACTGTATTTATTATTGGACGATCTAATAGCAGCTGAAATATATTTAAGGCAAATCGATGGTCTGGGTGAATTGGTCCAGTATAAAGAGAATTTACTCAGTCTATATGAATTAAGTGCCGACTATTATACAAGAATAAAAAGTTTTGAACAAGCAAACAGATTTCAAAAGAAATACTCCATATTAAAGGATAGTATTTACGCAAGTCGGGTCATCAAAAACCTCAACAAAGTCCAAACCCAATTCGCCCAGCGTGAAAACCTCGCCATCATCGCTTCCAAAGACCAGGTCCTTGCGCTGAATGAGGAAGTAATTACCCAGCAGCGCGCCCTCAACTGGTTGCTGGCGGTTGTAATATTCTTAACAAGTGCCCTGGGGGTAATGATCTACCGTAACTATAAAAAAGCTACTACTGTAAGCACGGCTCTCGCCACAGCAAAACGTATCATTGAAGGTCAGAATTTATTGCTGGACAACCAGGTGCAGGAGAAAACCAAAGAACTGGTTAATACCAACGAAGCGCTCGTTAAAGTCAATGATGAGCTGGATAACTTTATCTACAAAACGTCGCACGATATACGTGGCCCACTTGCCAGCCTCAAGGGCATGGTGAACCTCGCCATCATGGATGTGAAAGATGATAAAGCGCTGGCTTATCTCGCCAAGCTCGACCTTACCGCCGAAAAGCTTAACACGGTGCTCACGCGCCTGCTCATTGTAAACCGTATCAATCATGCCGAGCTGAAGCCGGAGGTTATTCATTTTGAACCCATCATTCAGGAGATCCTCATGCTGGAGATGAAAAAAGGAATTCCAGATAAGATCAAGGTCGAATATGAGGTAGGGCAGGACATCAATCTCGTGTCTGACCGCGAAATGGTAAGGCTTATCCTCGAAAACCTCATTGATAACGCCATCAAGTTTTACAATGATTCCGATCGTGTGGAATCGTTTGTGAAGATCTCCATACAATCAAAAGGAGGCAGAGTGGAAGCGCACGTCAGCGATAACGGCACCGGCATATCTCATGTAAACCGTGATAAGATATTTCAGATGTTTGTTCGGGCATCGGAGCGCTCCGAGACCGGGGGAATTGGTCTCTATCTCGCCAAGCTGGCAACCGAGAAACTGGGAGGCGATATAAACTTTGTTTCGGCAGATGAGAATTATACTGAGTTCACTGTTACTTTTCCGGATGACTTGCAAACCATTCTGGAACACCGTAAGGAAGAAAAGCGCCGGCAGGAACAGGAAAAGATGTGGGTGGATGGAAAGACGAAAATTCAATCTGCATAATCCACCGGAAGTTATCCAGCATTGACATGAGTTAAATTGACATCCTTTTGGTCATATATAATATATATAGGCTCAGGCAAAGCAGCAAAAAATTCCAGAGTACTTAATCAAAAAAAATAGTACAACTCATCCGGATAAAGCCGGTGAGTTGTACTATTAATTAATTGTTAAGGTACCCGTTACTTCAATTGGTCCTTGTCTTCCATCGGGAGACCTCTGCCTACTTTGGTTTCTGCAGAAGAGATTTCTTTTCCCTTTACCTTGGGCCTTTCAGCAGTTGTTTTGCTCGCTACAGCGAATGAAACAATAGCGAAGATAACCGAGAGAATTGCGATTTTTACTTTCATAAAATTCTGCTTTGGGATAAAAAATTAAGCAATTCCTGGAGGGCATCCTGGGCCACCCAATTGACATTTGTCAGAGGAACCACCACCGTCCTTAGGTTTGATATTTTGTTCTGTGCATGATGAAACAGTCACTGCTGTGATCACTGCGAATACGATTGTGTAGATTAGTTTTTTCATGGGTTTTTTTGATTAGGTTTTTAGTATTAAGTTGGCTAAATTTTAAACTGTCTTACTTGTTCTTGTTCCGTGTTAATTAACGAAGGCAAAAGTCATATTTGGTTCTAAATCTTACGTTGTAATATTTTTTTAAAAAGTACAGGTGTACCAATTGTTTTTAGTCAATATCAAAGGGCCATGTGTTATACTGTTCCTGCTCGGGTTACTATCAATCAGTGCGGCCGCTCAGAAATCCGATAACTTACAGAGAATCGATTCTCTCAGAGAGATCTTGCGCACGGCCCCAAAGGCGCAACGATTTGAAATTCAATTTTCCTTACTGAGGGAATATCTAACGATAGATGGTGATAAGGCATTTTATTATGGCAACGAAGCATTGGCCACAGCTATTCAAACAGGTGATAGTCTGAATATTGTCAAGGCATCTTTTGGCAAGGGAATTATCCTTAAGAATGACGGTAATTTGCGAGGTGCGATCAAAATATTTGAAGAAATTCTTCCGATAGCAAAGCGTAATAATTTCCGAAACCAGGTCAAATACATATTAAACAACCTTGCCCTCGTTCATACCTCCGGCGCTTCGTATGACAAGGCTTTAAGTTATAATTTTGAATCCTTAAAGATCCGGGAAACAGAAGGTGATCCTGCTGAGATTTCCGTGGCACTTAATAATATCGGACTTGTTTATTTTGAATTGGGTGATTACGAAAACGCACTTAAATATTATCAGAAGAGTTATGAAGTAAAGATTGCAAATAAAATAGAGCATGATCTTGAACGAAGCCTAACTAATCTTGGCCTTGTATATAATGAGCTTGGTAAATATGATAAGGCAGAGGAGAAACTGAAGGAAGCTGTCGCTGGTTGTACGTCAGGAGAGTGCATGCCTGATATTGTTCTTGAAATTAATCAGGCACTGGGGGTTTCACTCTTAAATCAAAATGAGTATTCACAGGCAGAAGAGTATTTTAATGTTTCAATGAAACTCTCTCAAAAAAAAGATCTTCCCGAATACACTTCATCTAATTTCTATTGGCTCGCTGAATTGAGATACAATCAAAAACACCGCGAAGATCAGGCGCTGGATTTTCTGGATAAGAGTCAGGAAATATGCAAGGAGATGGGCTACCGCAACATGAGTCTGCGTAATTACTTACTCTATTCAAAGGTTTATTCGGACCTGGGCGATTATAAAAAGGTATCCTATTTTCAAGGTCTGTACATTAAGCTAAATGGTGAAATTTTTAATGGTGACCTCATAAAGAATATTTCAAGAATCGAGACTGACTATCATGAACAGGAAAACATAAATACAATTGCTAAAAAAGATGAGATACTGGAATTGAACCAGGAGGTTATTGCCCAGCAAGGTACTCTTAACTGGCTTCTAACTTGTATCATTGCGTTGACAAGCGTACTGGGTATTGTAATTTACCGTAACTACAAGAAAATCAAGGCGACAAACCTGGCCCTCGCCTCTGCCAAAAGGATCATAGAAGTGCAAAACCGGCTGCTCGACAAGCAGGTCCAGGACAAGACAAAGGAACTGGTGGACACCAATGAATCCCTGGTCAAAGTCAACGACGAGCTTGATAATTTCATCTACAAAACATCCCATGACATTCGTGGACCGCTAGCCAGTCTCAAAGGCATGGTCAACCTGGCTATAATGGATGTAAAAGATGATAAGGCATTAGGCTACCTTAGCAAGCTTGATCTTACTGCGGAGAAGCTTAATATGGTGTTGACACGTCTCCTGATTGTAAACAGGATCAATCACGCGGAACTTAAACCGGAGGTGATCCACTTTGAACCAATCATCCAGGAGATACTTACGCTTGAGATGAAGAAAGGAGTTCCTGAAAAAATTAGGATTGAATATGACGTCGCCCCGAATATTGAATTGAGTTCCGACCGGGAAATGATTCGCCTTATTCTGGAAAATCTAATTGACAATGCGCTGAAGTTTTATAACGAATCGCAGCGAATTGAATCTTTCGTTAAGATTGAACTGCGTACCGAAGATGGAAAGGTAACAGCCCACGTGATGGATAATGGTGTGGGTATATCCAGCATGAATCGTGAAAAGATTTTTCAAATGTTCGTACGTGCTTCGGAACGATCGGAGACCGGTGGTATTGGATTGTACCTCGCTAAATTAGCAACCGAGAAATTAGGTGGTGATATTAATCTTGTCTCGACCGATGGAAAGTACACTGAGTTTATTGTACGCTTTCCTAAAAATCTTCAGAACATAATTGATAAACGCAAAGAGGAGAGGAACAAACTTGAGCAAGAGCGAATGCGGGTGGGTAGTCTGAGAGCAACAAACGTTTCGCCCGACTATAAGTTGGACTGAACCAGACCACGTCCATTGACCATGGGTCATTAAATTTATCAATCTCATTCAAACCTTTTATTTGCCGGATTTGTAATACATGTTGTGTTATAGATAATAATCGAAATCGATTATCCGGAAAAAATGACTTAACCATTGTCAGGTTAAGAAGGGGAATTGTTTTCCGGACACAATAACTGTGCCCGCACAACATAGCGTCAGTTTATTAGTTTTGTCTTTATTTTTTGGAGAGAATGTCAGAGAAAAGAGAAATTAAGCGTTATACCATCACTTCGGCACTTCCGTATGCCAACGGACCCAAGCATATAGGGCACCTGGCGGGGGCCTATATTCCTGCAGATGTATATGTAAGGTTTTTGCGACTTTTGCAGAAAAATGTGGTTTTTGTGTCGGGAAGTGACGAGCACGGCACTGCAATACCCAATCAGGCCCTCAAAGAAGGCACGACCTCTCAGGCGATTATTGACAAGTACCATGCAATGATTCGGGATTGTTTCCAAAAATTGGGAATCTCGTTTGACATTTATCACCGTACAAGCGAAAAGATCCATCATCAGACATCGCAGGAGTTTTTCCTGAATCTTTATAATAAGGGACTTCTGACGGAGGAGACTTCTGAACAATATTTTGACACCCAGGCCAACGTTTTCCTCGCCGACCGGTATATTATAGGCACGTGCCCCCGCTGTGGCAATCCAAACGCGTATGGTGACCAGTGTGAGCGGTGCGGCTCAACGCTTAGTCCGAGTGAACTCATTAATCCGCGGTCCACTCTTTCAGGTAACGCACCGATACTTAAGCCAACAAAGCATTGGTATCTGCCACTGCAAGACTATGAACCTTGGCTTCGGGAATGGATCCTGAAATCCCATGCCAATGACTGGAAAACCAATGTCTACGGTCAGTGTAAATCCTGGATCGATACGGGCCTCCAGCCACGGGCAATGACGCGTGATCTCGACTGGGGAATAAAAGTACCGCTGCCAAACGCCGAAGGCAAAGTATTGTACGTCTGGTTTGATGCGCCTATCGGATATATTTCGGCCACCCGTGCTCTTTTTCAAGAGATGAGTGACGGAAAGAAAGAGTACTCTACACCTCAATCTGATTTCGGAAAGGTAGAAGCTGAAGACTGGCGAAAATACTGGGAAGACGAAGAGACGAAGCTGGTCCATTTTGTGGGCAAGGACAATATCGTTTTCCATTGCATCATTTTCCCCGCCATGCTGAAAGCATCGGACCAGTATATCCTTCCGGATAACGTGCCCGCCAATGAGTTCATGAACCTGGAAGGGGACAAGATGTCCACCAGTCGAGGCTGGTCGATTGAGATGCATGAATACATTGAGGAATTCCCTGACAAGCCCGATGTATTGCGTTATGCGTTGCTTACCAACCTTCCGGAGACGAAAGACAGCGAATTTACCTGGAGAGATTTTCAGTCGAAGAACAATAACGAGCTTGTAGCCATCTTTGGAAATTTTGTGAACCGTGCTCTGGTATTGACGCAGAAATATTTTGATAATAAAGTTCCGGAACGCGGAGCATTGAGTGATGTTGATAAGAAAGCAATTGCTGACGTAAAAGACTTCCCTGATAGAATTGCGGCATCTATCGAAGCGTATCGTTTTCGTGAAGCTACTGCATTGCTCATGGATCTTGCCCGCACTGGTAATAAGTACCTGGCGGAAACCGAACCATGGAAGCTTGCTAAAAGTGATATGGCAAGAGTTGGAACGATCTTAAACATTGCTTTACAGATATCCGCCAACCTGGCGATCTTATGTGAGCCATTTCTTCCATTCTCCTCACGCAAGCTGAAGAACATGCTGGCATTGAATGATTTGTTCTGGAAGGATGCGGGAAGTATCGAACTATTACCAACAGGCCAATTACTTGGAATTGCAAGCTTATTATTTGAAAAAATTGAAGACGAGATTATTGAAAAGCAGATAAGGAAA
>JANYDR010000451.1 GCA_025363495.1 Cyclobacteriaceae bacterium
GGATTGCAAAACTTGTTTGGGAGCCATAAAAAATATGCAAGGTTTTCCATATAAAACTCCACTTTCTTGCAGATTTTACCAACCCAAAACTCATCTTATTCCCATTAATCTTTATCCGTTCAGCTTTTTAAGGGACGACTACGTAGTGTTTACCCGAAGAGGTCAACGTAAAATGCCTCAGTTCATGGGGACGGATACCAATGTATTCATACGCTCTCAACTCATTTGGTTCCTTCTTCCCATAAGGGTAGATGATGAAGACGTTTTTGAATTCCGGTGATTTTTCAGGAAGCGGCAATCCTTCGCGGTTGTAGCGTGAGAGAAACCGGTTAAGCTCTTCGAACCCAGCGTTATTTTTCGCGATCCCGATGAATAGAAGTTCGTTTTCTTTCCTGAACTCAATTCCTACAGCGATGTCAAGCAGGTAAGCCTCTTTATCAAATTTGGTAAGATTATTTTTATACGGTCTGTTCGTGTTGCATAATCGCAGCATCTCAAGATAGGAGGCTGTGTTGTTGATTTCGGTAAGTACAAGCTTGTGTACACCACATCGTCTGGCTTCCTGGAAGAGTTGTTTTACGGGGAGCGTCCCGTATTTGAAAGAGAAGCCAGTATGGCAATTGAGGAACATGGATTTTCAAATTATTCAGGCTGCAAAAGGTAAGTCTATATAATGCATCCATTTCCTTGTTGCTTTTTTCAATACGGTGATATGATCGCATTTAAAGTAGTCGCTATAGGAAAGATTTTTTAAACTGGTCCACGCTGCAATGAAATCGTTGATATCGAGATTTTTGGCGATAGTGATATGAGGCAGGAAGCCCGATTCCTGCCCTGATATGTTCTGGAAGATATCGCATATGGGATTTTTATAAACGATCTCCAGGTAAATCGTGCGGGCAGTGCCGTGAGTAAAGAAATTCAGGTTTTTTATATAAACGTGAAATGGATTAATAGTCGATACCATATTATCAACCTGATACAATACGCGCTCAGGATATTCATGCTTGTACTTAAACAGCGAGATATGCGCCTTTGAAAACTCATCTTCAAAGTCGTGGCCGATCGCGCTTTTCACGTGACTTTTTAGTGTTGCCACATAATCGGTGACATTTTTCGGTGGCGCGATGATAAAAAATAATTCATCTGATACTGTTACTTGCTTTTTCATATTTTTATTTTTTACCGCGAAGGCGCTAAGATTCGCGGAGATATTTTTTTTGTTTTTCTTTATTCTAAAGTCTTTAGCCGTTAATCTTTCGTCTCTTAAAGTAACTTTCCTCTTCCAGTCAGTCCTTAATCAGCTTTCCCGTTCAAATTTTCATTTTCCACTTCTCACAATTTCAGCACCTTCCCTTTAAACATATTCATCTCCATTCTCACCCTGCTGCTGACACCGAGCGTAGTAGCCCGGATAAGCTTTTCGACGCCATGTTTGTGCTTGATGTAATCCATTGCTTCGTAGAGACTAATATCTTCCTCCGTATCATCAAACAAACTGATCTGGTGACTGCCCTGCACCAGCTGACTAAGGCGTACTCCGACGAGGCGTATCAGCATTCTGCGGTTGTAGAGTTTTTCAAAAAGCTCCTGGACAGTCCGCAATAGAATATGGTCCGACGATGTATAAGGGATGTGAATTTGCTTGGTCTCTGTATCGAAATTTGAATACCGGATTTTCACCGTCACGCACGACGTAAGTTTTTTCTGTTCACGTAATTGAAACGCCACTTTTTCGACCATGGCAATTAGTATTGACTTCATTCGCTTTACATCAATAGTATCCTGTTCGAAAGTACTTTCTGTAGAGATCGATTTCTGTTCTGTGTAAGGCACTACAGGCGAATCATCAATACCATGAGCTTTGTTCCAAAGCGACGTTCCATGTTTGCCAAAGGCACTGATTAGAAATTTTACGGGCATCTCGCGCAGTGTAGCAACGGTTCGCACACCCATGTCGTATAGAAAAGAAGACGTCTGCTTTCCGATCATAGGAATTTTTTCGACGGCCAATGGTCCAAGGAAATCTTTCTCGTCACCTGGAATAATATGCTTTGATGCTTTCGGCTTGAACTCGGCCGTGACTACTTTTGAAACAAGTTTGTTGACGGACATGCCAAGTGAAATAGGAAGCTGACTCTCTTTTACAATGGTCTTTTGCAACTCGACTGCCCACTTGAAAGCCCCAAAGAACTTATCCATGCCGCTCGCGTCGATATAAAATTCATCAACCGATGCCTTTTCAAAGAGGGGAGCCTTATCGGCGATGATCTCGGTAACTAAATGTGAGTTGAGGCTATAGGCTTCCATATCGCCGGAGATCACGGTGGCATCAGGGCAAAGCTGAAGGGCCAGATACATCGGCATGGCAGAGTGCACGCCGAAGTGGCGGGCTTCATAACTGCATGCTGCAACCACCCCACGACGACTTTGACCGCCCACGATGAGCGGCTTGCCCCGAAGCTTGGGTTCTTTCTTACATTCTACCGCTACGAAGAATGCATCAAGGTCAAAATGAATGATATTCCTTTCCACAGCGCTAATTTACTAATATTAGTAACAATTACTAAAAATATTAGTATTAACGACTACGATGCGCTTATTTTGTCTGGAAAACGTGATTTGATGGCTCTAACCTTTTGAGCTATTTTAAATTAAAGAAGAAGAATCGGCGATTTAAATAATGACTTATGTCAACCAGGAGGAAGAAATTAAAAGTAGCATTGATTGATGAAGGCCTCTACTCTCAAATCTATTTGATCCGGAAGCATAAGGTTATGTTGAGCTTTGATCTGGCTTTGTTATATGAAGTTGAACCCAAAATTCTCAACCAGGCTGTAAAAAGAAATATTGATCGGTTTCCTGAAGATTTTATGTTTCAGCTGACTGGGCAGGAGTGGAATTCTCTAAGGTCACAATTTGTGACCTTAGACGGGAGGGGTAAATATCCCAAGTATCTTCCCTATGCATTCACAGAACAAGGAATATCGATGCTATCAAGTGTCCTGAATAGTCCCCGTGCCATCGCTGTGAATATTCAGATTATGAGAATATTTGTAAAAATGAGGCAGATGATTTTTGGATATGGAGATCTGGTAAAAAAGATAGAAAAGCTTGAGCAATCACAGATCGATAACAATCAGGACATAGCTTCTATTTTTAAACTGATCAAAGAGCTGCTCGAGCCGAGTATAAAGAAGAGAGAGCCCGTGGGATTTAAAATGCGGAAGTCAATTTGAATTCTAATTCTTCATTAAAAGTCTCCCCACAATCAGCACAATAAATAACTGTCCCCACACTGCTTCAATCGTCCCCAATGAGTAAATCATTCCCGTTGGGTTGTTATAAGGCGTGGTCATGCCGCTGAGTATCATCAGGCTGAATTCATATCGTTTCATCAACGCCATTGTCTGTAGGGGAATTTCCACACCCATGCATTGAATATTCATGATGCAAACAATTTCATAAACACTTCCGAAGGCCAGACCTATCATCAGGTAAATACAAGCGGCGCCCCAGAGTCCCATAGTCATACTGAGATCTTTTTTGAAAAACTCCATCAACGTGAAATAGATTACAGTGCATTCTACAGCGAGAAGGCACACCTGGACGCCTTCGAGGAGTAAACGATAGGTGGTAGTGACCTCCATGTGAATAAACGGGTTCGCTACTATCAGTCCAATGAAGAACACGCCCATAATAAAAATGAAGTTCAGCAGAATGAGCGTTTTGCTATTGGTATAGTTTCGTAACATGTCCCACAGCAGAAATACATAAACTCCAAGTGCCAGGAAGAAAATGGATTCAGCAAGTTCAATGTGATATGGAAAGTCCAGGTATGTAAATAAGTCCAGCAAAAACAGGGAAATGATGACATGGCCCTGTACCAGCGTGAGTCGTTTGAAATCATGGATCTTCTCATCGGTAAGTTCTTTGCCGGCAAGATTTCTTATCAGGATGAAGTGTGTGAGCCTTTGAAGCATTCGGATAGTAAATGAAAATTTAACGAATTAAAAATTAAAAATTGAGATTTAATCTGGAAAACCTGATTTACTACGATTTGAATTAAGCATAGATTTAAATTTTTGTCTATGGCTTCTGAATTAATGACAACCGATTTTATTGCCTCTAAGATCTATTTTCTGAGAGGTGAAAAAGTATTGCTGGATTCTGATTTGGCACTTTTATATAACATAGCGACAAAGGCCTTAAAACAGGCGGTTCGAAGAAACAACCACCGATTCCCTGATGATTTTATGTTTGAACTTACAAGCGAGGAGTTTTCCAACTTGAGGTCACAAATTGTGACCTCAAGTTGGGGTGGCAAACGCCATCTGCCCTTTGCCTTCACTGAGCAAGGTGTTGCAATGCTTTCCGGTATTTTAAACAGCACGCGTGCAATTGAGACGAATATTGCGATCATGAGAACTTTTGTAACATTGCGTCGATTGATGCACTCAAATAAGGCGTTGGCAGATAAAATCAAAGAACTTGAAAGTAAATATGATGAGCAGTTCAAAGTTGTCTTCGATACCATTTCCCAATTAATTCAACAAGAAACGGAAGAGATGAGACCTTTTGGATTTAAGTCAAATAAGCTGGATCAAAATTGACTATTCATTCTTCTAATCCTAGTGGCCATTCCTCACTTAATTTTTCCACCCTTCCATCATTTTTGGATTATTTTATCTTTATCCCCTTTCATTTTTATCTTCGCGCACCATTTACTTTAACGCTATCTATCTATGAGATCTCTTTTCTTATTTTTTCTTTCAATCATCCTTTTCGCCAGCTGTAGTTCAAAGAAATCCATAGAGACGAAAGCGCCGATCAAGCTGATAGATAGTCTTTTTGCAGACTATTACACATTCAAAAAACATATCAACCCGCTCGAAGCTACAAAGGCAGGTTTTAATGAATACAATGCGCAGGTTGCTAATTATGTTTCAGCTCCCTATCAGCAGGACCTGATCGAAAAATATACCATGTTTCTAAATGAGCTTGCGAAATATGATTCTACGATGGTCACGCCCTCACAACAATTGAGCATGGGTGTGATGGAATGGGACTGTAAGATAAAAATGGAAGGATTAAAGAATAAGATTGTCGTCATCGCATCGCCGATGTTTGACATGCCTACTTTTGAGCTGTTTCCTTTACTGCAGATCCAGTCATTGAACTTATATATGTCCCAACTGGCAGGAGGGAAGAGCCTGCAACCATTTAGAACTGTACAGGATTATGAAAACTGGCTGAAGCGTATCGATGCTTATCTGCCTTTTTTGGATACCTGCATTGTTAAAATGAAAACTGGTATTTCAAAAGGAGTGGTATTGCCTAAAGTGATCATCAAAAGAATGATTCCACAAGTGGAAGTGTTTGTAAAAACCGCTATCCCCCAGCATCTATTTTATGCACCCATCACGATGATGCCAGCAGATTTTTCAGCGGAAGATAAAAGCCGGCTTACCAATGCGTATACTGAAATGATCAACAACAAGCTTATTCCTAAGTACAAAGAGCTTGAGGATTTTTTGGTCAATACTTATTTACCTGCTGGAAGAGAAACAGTTGGTCTTAGTGTGTTGCCCGGCGGTGCGGAGACGTTTCAGTATCTCATTAAGTATCACACCACCACAAACATGACTGCTGCAGAAATTCATGAGCTTGGAAAGAGCGAAGTCGCGCGCATTCTTGGCGAAATGGAAAAAGTAAAAGCGTCCATTGGATTTAAGGGTGATCTCAAGGCGTTTTTCGAAAACGTGCGTACTGATAAAAAGCAAATGCCGTACACAAAACCAGAACAAGTTATTGCCGGCTTCAATGCTATACATGAAAGAATAAACGTAAAGTTGAATGATGTTTTTGATTTAAAGCCAAAAGGAGGCTTTGAGGTCCGTCGCACAGAAGCATTCCGCGAGGCATCTGCCAGCGCCGAGTTTCTTCCAGGAAATAAGGATGGCTCTCGTCCTGGAGTATTTTATGTTCCTATTCCGGATGTGAAGTCTTACAACAAGTTTACGGATGAGGCATTGTTCCTGCATGAAGCAATTCCAGGACATTACTATCAACTCACGCTGCAACAGGAAAATGATGAGCTCCCGGAGTTTCTTCATCCGGAAAGCATCTCTGTGTTTGTAGAAGGTTGGGGATTGTATGCGGAGTCATTGGGAAAGGAACTTGGTCTTTATGAAGATCCGTATCAATATTTTGGAATGCTCAGCATGGAGATGCATCGGGCGATCCGCCTGGTTCTCGAAACCGGTATTCACACGATGGGATGGACCCGCGAACAGGCTATTCAGTATTCATTGGCGAATGAGGCGGAGTCCGAGGATAAAATAATTGTAGAAGTCGAGAGGTACATCGCAACACCAGGTGCAGCATTGTGTTATAAAGTAGGGCAGATTAAAATCAGGGAGTTACGGACGAAAGCAGAGAAAGAGTTAGGAGATAAGTTTTCAGTTAAAGAATTCCATAATCAGGTGCTAAATTCGGGCAGCTTACCATTGGTATTACTTGAAAAGAAAATTAACGGGTGGATTCAAAGTGAAAAATTAAAAATTAATAATTAAAAAATGGATATAGCTTCCTGAAATTGATACGTATCAGCTTATTCTTAATTCTTAATTCTTCATCATAATTCTTAATTATGAGAAGTCTCCCACATTACAAACTTATTCACCTCTTCTTTAACGGAGCTATAAACCCATGTGAGAACCGCAAGATCGTCGACAAGACCAATTCCTATAATTGCATCGGGTACGAGATCGATGGGATTTAAAAAATATACCAAAGCGGCTATTACTTTAAGTAAAGTTTTGAAAGGGACTTCCCTGTAATGTCCGCGTGCGTAAGATGCAACGAGCCGGCCAAGTGTTTGAAGTCGCTCTTTGATTCCGGCAACGGAAATCTGATCACGGTCCATGTGATATAACCGATGAAGCAATTGTGCTACCAGTTGTAGCATTTTGCCGGGTTTACCTGCGAGACGCATTGCCTGAGTAAGGGCGATTTTGTAGAAATGATTTCTCATCCTGTGTGAACAATAAAATTAACGGAAATGGTTCGATAAAAATCCGATTCGTGGAAATATCTATATTTGATCCTGTTTCAGCCGATAGATGACCTCATCCACCAGTACTCCCATAAAAGAGAAGAGCAGGGTTGATTTAAAAATACTCCTTCGTGCCTACGAACTTATGTGTACTGCCAAACGCATGGCGGAAACATACGAAGAGAACAAAGAAGTTTGCAGCAAATATGTTCACAGCACCTCACCCGGGCATGAAGCTATTCAGTTAGCCGCGGGACTTCAGCTTAGGCCATACGATTACGCATCACCATATTATCGTGATGAATCAATGTTATTGAGTATTGGTTTAGAGCCCTATGAATTGATGCTACAACTCATGGCAAAGCGCGATGATCCCTTTTCCGGTGGACGCTCTTATTATGGACATCCTTCAGTGAAGCGGGAAGGTTTCCCGACTATTCCACATCAGAGTTCGGCGACGGGAATGCAGGCAATCCCGGCAACGGGTATGGCACATGGTATCGCATATCTCGAATCTCAGAATTTATTGAAGGGAAAAAATAAACCGGTCGTCTTGTGTTCTTTAGGTGATGGCTCGGTGACTGAAGGTGAAGTTGCAGAAGCATTTCAGATGGCTG
>JANYDR010000452.1 GCA_025363495.1 Cyclobacteriaceae bacterium
GTTGGATAACAAAACACGCAGGAAAAACCACTCTTAACATCTCTGCAATTGGTGAAAAACAAAAGTGGCTAGATGGCTTGTTTGATATTGTCAGGAGCAAAGACAAGTCTTTCTATTTTTCTATTGCATAATCTGGGTTTAAGATATTTCATTTGAGCGGTGCTAATATTATTGTGCTTATAGGCGCGGTAATTTTTATTTTCGCTTTTCTTCCATTTCTTTTCTTTGGAATGTACAAGAAGGCGGTGGCGTAGGGGATAATCTTGCCCGCCAGGGAAAGACACTTTTACATTTATTATTTAAAGTTTCGCATTTTAGATTTAATGAGAATTCAAAACGGAGAAATTTTTAATAAAAAATGTAAAAGTGATCACCTACCTCAAAGAGTTCCTCATGTATTTCTTACATATCGGGCACACCCTCCAATCATGTCCCCTCGCAGGACAGTACTCTCTTCCGAAATAAATTATCTGAAGATGCACCTTGTTCCATTTTGATTCTGGAATAAGTCTCTTTAAATCTTTTTCAGTCTGCTCTACATTTTTTCCGTTTGTCAATCCCCACCGATAGGCCAACCGGTGAATGTGTGTGTCTACCGGAAAGGCTGACTTGCCAAACCACTGCGTCATTACTACAGAGGCAGTCTTATGTCCCACTGCAGGAAGTTCTTCGAGCTCTTCAAAAGTCTGTGGCACTTGACCATTATACTTTTCTACCAGGATCTTTGATAATCCGGCTATACCTTTTGATTTCATGGGAGAAAGTCCGCACGGCTTGATGATCTCCCTGATTTCTTCAACAGAGTATTTCATCATGTCGTAAGGATTATCCGCAAGCTTAAACAAAGATGGTGTTATTTTATTTACACGTTCGTCAGTGCATTGTGCCGATAGCAATACCGAGATCAATAATGTGTATGCATCTTTATGCTGAAGCGGAACTTCGGGATTAGGATATAACTTGTCGAGTATATTTAAGATGTCGTTGGTCTTTTCGAGCTTAGTCATAGATGGAGCTTAAAGCTGAAAGCGAAAAGCTTAAAGCTTGGGCGTGTTAGATTATATGATTCAATTTCATTTTGAGTGCGAACTACCAACTACCTTTCACCAACTACAAGTTACCATTACGTTTACTCATAAAGTAGATACTTCGCTCGCTTTACCTTAAATGCATCAAGATCACCCTTCCAACTATCCCGGATCTCCTCCTCCGTGAGCCCATCCTTAATCTGCCTCCGCAGCACATCTGTACCAGCAAGTTTTTCAAAATAGGGTAAGAAAAACTTCTCTTTATCAGGATAGAGTTGATAAAATTTAAGCAAATATGATAAGTCAAGCTTACGTTCTACCCGCACAGTTCTCAAATCAATTCCATAGCATAGTTTGTTTTCCTGCGGAGGGTGAACAGTAAATCCTTTGATTGGTACCGGCGTGAATTCGAAAGGCATTCCTTTTAATTCAGGATTACCCAGGACCTGAAATGGAAAAGGTGTGCCTCGGCCAAGGCTGATCACTGTTCCTTCAAAGAAACATATCGACGGATAAAGACGAATGGCCTGATCGTTTGGAAGGTTCGGCGACGGTCTTACAGGAAGAGAATATTCATCGGAGTGTTTCCAGTTCTTCATTTTCACAACATGAAGGTTGCATTTCTTCTTGCCTTCAAGCCAGCCCTCTTCATTGATCATGCCCGCAATCTCTCCAATGGAAAGGCCATGAACAACTGGAATGGGATGCAATCCAATGATCGACTTAAATGTCGGTTGCATTAATGGACCATCTACATAACTTCCATTCGGATTGGGACGATCAAGTACCAACAGATTTTTTCCACTTGCAGCACAAGCTTCCATAACCCATGTCAGTGTGCTTACATATGTATAGAACCGGGCACCCACATCCTGAATATCGAAAATGAGGATGTCAACATTCGTTAACTGTTCTTGTTTCGGTTTATAGTTTTTTCCATAAAGGGAAACCAAGGGTATGCCCGTTCTTACATCAACACTGTCATTTACATTTTCACCGTCTGCTGCGTCTCCCCGAAAGCCATGTTCGGGTGCGAATACCTTTACAACATTTACTCCCCTTGATTTTAACGTGTCCGCCAGATGAGTTTTATTTAACAGCGACGTTTGGTTTACGATAAGGGCAACGCGTTTTCCGGCGAGCATGGGGAGGAGAATATCCAACTGCTCAGCACCCACAACCAGTTTCCTGGTTTGAGCGTTGCAAGCCATCAAGACACACACGCAACCTAGGAGAAGAAAAAGTCTTTTCATTTTAGTTTCTTTGCCCTGTAGCACGTTGCTACAGGGCCAAAATTACACCACAATCGTGAACCTTCCCTACTTCCTGGCACAACGTATTAGTCGCGAGCAAAAGGGTGGTTTCGCTTCATCCATCCATACTATTGCGATAATAACGCTTTCGATTGGTCTGGCGGCTTCCATCGTCTCGTTCCTGATCATGGAAGGTTTTCAAACCACCATAAAAAACAGGATCTATAGTTTCAGTTCCAATATTCTGATCACCAAACTTAGTCTTAACAACTCCATGGAGGAGCAGCCGTTCGATTTTAATATTGACC
>JANYDR010000488.1 GCA_025363495.1 Cyclobacteriaceae bacterium
CATCACGTCCCTGACCAAGTTTGTTGCCGCTATACGAGAACCATGATCCGGATTTTTGAATAACATTGAGCTCAACGCCGATATCAACGATCTCGCCCGACTTGGAAATTCCCCTTCCATACATAATGTCAAACTCCACCACTTTAAACGGAGGCGCTACTTTATTTTTCACCACCTTAACTTTTACACGGTTACCGGTGATATCGTCACTGCTTTCTTTGATTTGTCCGATGCGACGAATGTCCAAACGCACAGAAGCATAAAACTTCAATGCATTTCCACCCGTGGTTGTCTCAGGATTTCCAAACATAATACCAATCTTCTCACGAAGCTGGTTGATGAAAACACATGCACAACCTGTTTTGCTGATCGTGCCAGTAAGTTTTCTCAACGCCTGTGACATCAACCTTGCCTGGAGGCCCATCTTGCTTTCACCCATTTCACCTTCCAACTCAGCTTTCGGTACAAGGGCGGCTACAGAGTCAATGACGATTATGTCAATAGCACCAGAACGAATTAGGTGCTCAGCGATTTCCAATGCTTGCTCACCATTATCTGGTTGAGAGATTAGTAGATTCTCTGTATCGATTCCCAATTTCTCGGCATAGCTTTTATCAAAGGCGTGTTCTGCATCAATGAAAGCTGCAAGTCCGCCTTTCTTTTGTGCTTCAGCAATCATGTGCATAGTAAGAGTAGTCTTACCTGATGACTCAGGTCCGTAAATCTCTGTTACCCTGCCTCTTGGAATACCACCGATACCAAGTGCGATATCGAGTCCAAGTGATCCTGTAGAAATTGCCGGGACATCCATAACTTTTTGGTCGTCCAGCTTCATTACGGTGCCTTTTCCGTAGGTCTTCTCCAGTTTATCGATGGTCAATTGAAGAGCTTTCAGCTTTTCCTTATTGTCCTTGTTGTCGCTTTTATCGTTTTTGTTGTCGCTCATATGTGTATGTATTTTATTTACGCTTTTGGTTCAGAGGGCCGAAATTATATGCAATTATAGTCAGGAAACCGCAATTGCTAAAATTTTTAGTGTTCGAAAAACCTGATAGATTTTTAACTCGCTTACTGTTAACGATTAACGGGCAAGTAGCTTAATTTGCGCTTTCATGAGAATTTGCCCCTTTTCCTTAGTTTTTTTCCTGATCGCGTGCATATTCCCTTCTTTTGCCCAGCTCAATAACCGTGTTTTTGAGGACCGGATGGTCGTAGAAGAAGCCGATTCAGGAAAATTCTCTGTAGGACTTAATGCCCTTAGCTTTTTCAAGAACAACGAGTACACAGGAACGATCATTGATGGTTATACTCTGTTCGGATATCAGTTCCAGCCTTATGTGAGCTACAATCTCAATAAAAATGTCAGGATAGATGCAGGAGGATATTTTCAAAAAGACTTTGGTAATAATAAGTTCTCTACCACGGCGCCAATTTTCTCAATCAAATGGAGAAAAAAAGAATACTCCCTCATTTTTGGAAACCTGGAGAGCAGTCTTAACCACCGATTGATTGAACCACTCTATGATTTTGAACGTGTATTGAATAACCGTCTTGAAACTGGTGTACAGTTTCAGATTCATCGCGATGATTTTTTTCTCGATACATGGATTGACTGGCAGTACATGCAGTACTGGCTGGATACCAAACAGGAGCAGTTGGTGGCAGGTCTTTCAGTTCAAAAAAGAATTCTGAAAATAGGAAGTGGATCGTTGAGCGTTCCGTTTCAGATACTGACACGTCATCAGGGCGGCCAACTGGATATTGCAGGGCTTCCTATTCAAACGCTATTTAATACGGCTGTTGGTTTGAACTGGACTCAACCAGTAAATGGATTATTCAGACAAGTGACGTTAAATGGTCTTTACCTTTATGACAAAGACCTGACTCACTCCCGGCAGGCATACTATGATGGTAATGGATATTATGCCAATGCAACGCTCTCTACAAAGTTCGGCCTGGATTTAATGGCCAGTTACTGGAAGGGCAATGAGTTCCAGGCATTTGATGGAGGTAAAATCTATCAAGCCGTCTCCTACTTTGACCCCACAAGAATTCAGCCTTCTCCTCAATTAATGATCTTCAGAGTTTTATATGATTATAAAGTAGCCCCCAATCTTTATCTCACGCTGCGGTATGAACCCTATTTCGATTTAGCATTTCATACTTTTCAATATTCCTACGCCGTTTATGTAAACTACCGCGACAAATATTACTTCAAGCGAAGGAGATAAGTATGAAGAAGAAGATTTTTGGAATTATACTGATTCTCCTGGTGACACTTATTGCCATATACTGGTCGCTGATTTCATACGGTGTTGCCCAGGGATTGGGACAATTAAAAATAATCCGCGAAGCGCGACCGGTGGAAGAATTTATTAAAGACCCAAATTATCCAGACTCATTAAAAGCAAAGCTGAAACTCATTCAGGAAGCTCGTCAGTTTGCTATTGATTCGCTGGGTCTCAATGACACTGACAATTATAAAACGATGTACGATCAGAAAGGGCAGGAACTGATGTGGGTCGTTATCGCCTGTGAACCATTCAGGTTGAGAGAAAAACGCTGGGATTTTCCAGTGGTTGGCTCAGTGCCCTACAAAGGATTTTTTAACCGTGAAAAAGCCATTAAAGAAAAAGAATCACTTGAAAAAGATAACTGGGATGTTAGTGTTCGCAATCCCGGTGCATGGAGCACGCTTGGCTGGTTTACTGATCCTATTCTAAGTGGAATGCTTCGGAGAAGCGATGGGGACCTTGCAAGCCTGATCATCCACGAAATGGTGCACGCCACACTTTATGTGAAAGACAGCTCTGATTTTAATGAGAACCTTGCCTCCTTCATTGGAGATCGGGGTGCAGAAGAATTTCTGGCCGCAACACGCGGAGATACTTCCCGCCAGTATCGAGAGTATCTTTTTGAAGACAGTGATTACCGCAAGATAGCCGGGCACATGCTTCTGGCTACTCAAAAACTTGACAGCCTTTATAACACCTTTTCTGAAAAAGATCCCGTTGAACTGAAGAAGCAGAAAAAGGAATTGTTTATACGACGCATCGTTGATGCAATCGATACTCTATCATTCAGCGATGGCAAGCGAAGGTCAGGCAGATTTGCAAAAAAACTTCCCAACAATACATACTTCATGTCGTACAAAACATATGAGTCGAAACACGATACGATGAAAGATGATTGGGTGCGGCTGTTTGGAGGGGATCTGAAGAAGATGATTAATTATTATAAGGGGAAGTATCCGTTTCTTTGAGTTGCCAATAACCAGTTGCCGGTTACAAGTTGCCGGGGGCTTACGGTGTGATAAGAATTTATTCAACTCAAACCGCGAACCACTGGTATCAGGTGACTGGTATCCGGCAGCCAAAATATCTTCATTTATAGATCACCCCAATCACTATTCCCATCTTATTAAGTGCAGGTTAAGTCTCTGTTAACAACTTAACACAGGTTTTTTATTGCCTCCAATCATGCTACTTTTGAACTGCTAAAAACAACAAACATGGGTAAAAAAGCCGCTTATAAAGTGATGGTGGTAGACGATGAAGAGCCCATACTTGAATTACTGAAATATAATCTGGAGAAAGAGGGATACGAAGTGAAGGCGGCCAACAATGGTCACCTGGCGGTGGAGATTGCCAGGAAATTCAAACCTGACCTGGTACTTCTTGATATTATGATGCCGCACATGGACGGCGTGGAGGCCTGCCGTCAGTTGCGCGCCATGCCGGACCTGATTAACACATTCATTGTATTTCTGACAGCCCGTTCAGAGGAATATTCTGAAGTGGCCGCTTTTGATGTCGGTGCCGACGATTATATCACAAAGCCGATCAAACCTCGTGCGTTGATGAGCAGGATCAGTGCTCTCTTCAGACGTGAATCAAAAGGGAAATCCCCATCCACACAGATCACCGTGGGAGACTTGATAATTGACCGTTCCAGCTACACCATTAAAGTCAAAGGCAAAGAAATCAATCTGCCGAAAAAGGAATTTGAATTGCTGTTTTTCCTGGCTCAAAACCCGAATAAAGTTTTCAGCCGAGATGATCTCTTGCAGAACATCTGGGGCTCTGACGTGTATGTGCTGGCCCGCACTGTAGATGTTCATATTCGAAAAGTAAGAGAAAAGATAGGAGATGACTACATTACAACCGTAAAAGGAGTCGGTTACAAATTCAATCTGATTTAACGCATGGTCTATAGCGCCCGAACGATGGCCCTGCTCCTGGCGGTGTTCATCGCTCTGGTGACGGTCCTTTTTTTGTCGTTGGTTCAGAGTGTAACCAACGATGGTCTGATCGTGGCCGGTGTTATCAGTTTCTCCGGCTCTTATCTTCTGATTTATGTCGTTCTCGAATTCCTTGTCTTTCGGGAAATCAATAAAATTTATAAGATGCTGGGAAAGCTGAGAAAGAAAGAACTTGGCGGAATCAAGAGTGAGAAATCGGGCGCTCTCAATCCTTTAAAAAACATCAACGAAGAGATTTACTCCTTTGCTTTGCTGAAGCAGAAGGAGATCGATGAATTAAAAAAGCTCGAAGCATTTCGCAAAGAATTTATTGCTGATGTATCACACGAGTTAAAGACTCCTATTTTTGCCGCACAGGGTTTTGTTCACACCCTGCTGGATGGTGCCGTAAATGATAAGACTGTCCGTACCAGATTTTTAAAGAAAGCAGCCAAGAGCCTTGATGGTTTGGATGTATTGGTTCAGGATCTTTTAACACTTTCACAAATAGAAACCGGTGATATCAAAATGAAGTTTGAGTCATTTGATTTGCTAAAGCTGTGCACGGAAGTAGTTGATCAGTTTGAGGAAAAGACCCAGAAGAAAGAAATAAAATTGAAGTTGATAGAACCCCAGCAGAAGCTGATTATTTACGCTGACTGGCAGCGTATCACGCAAGTCATGACAAATCTTGTGTCGAATGCAATTAATTACACACCTGAAGGAGGTGAAGTCACGATTTCATTTGATGTAAGCAAGAAAAATATTACGACACTGGTAACTGATACTGGTGAAGGTATACCGCAGCAACATTTTTCAAGAATTTTTGAGCGTTTCTACCGCGTCGATAAAAGTCGTAGTCGTGAAAAGGGTGGGACTGGTTTGGGCCTGGCAATCGTTAAGCATATTCTTGAAGGTCACAACTCGCGCGCGGACGTTGAAAGCGAAGTGGGGAAGGGATCTACTTTCAGCTTCAAGCTTCCGAGGTCGAAAGATGACGAGTAAACCCTGATGGGTTATCAAGCAGTTTGCAAACCTGCGGCGGCATTTAACACAGGAGTCCACGGAGATTTTTTGCTTATGCTGAAACACATTGAGGACCACGGAGTCGCGGTTGACTTGAGTTTGTGCTGCGTGCTGCGCACTTTGAATTATGCGATTGAGAGGGATGAAGTTGCCTCACAACTAAACCGAATGCTAAACCAAGGGCGAAGCCCGCAGAGAATACTTCAAATATACCATCGACTCTGCGTCCTCAATTTTTTTCTACTTTTATTAAGACCACTCCGTGATCTCTGCGATAAAATGTCCGGAGGTTTTTGAAATCAAAGTCTTATATCGAGTGCTATTGCCAGACCACCCTTGTCCTAATAAAAGCCTTACACAATAGCTGAGTTCTGACCCAGCGATGGCTCTAAAAACTTAAAAAGTCATTTTTACTAACTTGCGCGCTCAAATCGATGTCCAAGCAAAAAACGTCCTCCTTTTCTGATTTGATCCTGTTCGAAAACAAGGATTATATCTTAATAAACAAGCCGCCCTTCATTGCCACACTTGAGGACCGCGTAGAACCCAACAATATACTGGCGATGGCCCGTGAAGTTGAGCCCGACCCCCAGGTTTGCCATCGGCTCGATAAAGACACATCGGGAGTCCTGGCAATTGCGCGAAATCCGGAGGCGTACCGGCACCTTAGTCTTCAGTTTGAGCATCGGGAAGTCCGGAAGGTTTACCACGCCGTTGCGGACGGAAATCATGACTTTAATGATGTGATGGTGGACAAGTCCATTTTGAAGCTGAACGATGGAACGGTAAAGCTTTCCTCGCAGGGAAAACACGCGGAAACATCATTTTTGACCCTCACAAATTTCACAAAACACACTCTTATTGAATGCAGGCCCGTGACCGGCAGAATGCACCAGATCCGCATCCATTTGGCTTTTCTAAAAGCGCCCATTACCGGTGACGAAATGTATGGAGGGAAACCGTTCCTGATTTCATCTGTTAAGCGGAATTTCCGAGTAAAAAAGGATACCGAGGAGTTGCCGATTATGAAACGAATGGCTCTCCATGCATTTTCACTTGAATTTTCCGGCCTTAACGGTGAATTAATTAAGACGGAAGCCCCTTATCCTAAGGACTTTACGGCGCTGGTAAAGCAACTTTCGGCAAACGTCCGGTAAAAACGGAAGGTAGCTTGCATAATCTAACTATTGGGTCTACTTTTGTGTCCCTTTTTGAGGAGGGCTGTGATTTTTAAAGAGTTTAACCGTTAATTCAAGTGGATTCGATCAGTTTTAAAACAAAGAATTTAAACAAGGCTACTGCCGACAAGCAGTGGGTCTTGGTAGATGCCGAAGGACAGGTTCTGGGCCGCGTAGCGAGTCAGGTAGCCATGGTAATCCGCGGCAAGCATAAGCCTAGCTATACGCCCCATGTAGATTGTGGAGATCATGTTATAGTTATTAATGCTGAAAAGGTAAAGATGACCGGCAAGAAGTGGACTGATCGCGTGATCTTCACTCACTCTGGTTATAATGGTGGCCAGAAAGAATCGACTCCCAATATGATCAAAGCAAAGCATCCTGAAAGATTGATCGAGTACGCTGTACGCGGCATGTTGCCAAAGAACAGGATCGGTAGCGAGCTTTTCAGAAGCCTTCACGTTTACGCCGGAGCTGCTCATCCTCATGAAGCACAACAGCCAAAGGCATTGAAGTTCGCAGAAAAGAGCAAACAGTCATAACAGTCATTTACAAGAATCATTTATAAGTATGGATATCATTAATACCATCGGTCGCAGAAAGACTTCCATTGCAAGGGTTTACGTAAAGCCAGGCAACGGAGCTATTTTAATTAACGACCGCGAGCTCAAGACTTATTTTCCATCTGAAATTCTTCAGATCACGGTAAGACAAGCATTGACACTTACCAAGCTGGAAG
>JANYDR010000510.1 GCA_025363495.1 Cyclobacteriaceae bacterium
TAATTACTCATAATAAAGTATAGTGAGCTTGCAAGGTGCAGGATCCGCGGATTTCCATAAGTGCCTTGCGTCAATACCCGGTAACAATACGTTTGCGTATCATTCAGGCCTTTGTCGGTATAGGTGAAAGTACCCGATGAACTGTTAATACTATCGATTTTAACTAATTGACTTTCAATAGCACCGGCCCCACCGCGATATACAATATGATAGGGACGGAGTGGATAGGTGTTTATCCACGGAACCTGAGCAGCCCATGTAAGCTGAATCTGCTGAAATTGTGGTTTTGCTTCCAACCGGACAGAAGACGCAACATCAGATGTATCGATTGGAGCAGTTGCGTTATTGTACAAGACTACGCGGTAATTATAGGTCGTCTCCTGAGTATCAATATCCGAATCCGTATAGGTAGTATCCGTTAAGGTACCCGTGTGAGGACTTAACAATTTCAATACACCTGAAAAACCTTCTGCTCTAAAGACCTTGTAGCGATATGGCGGAGGAAAAAGTGTCTTGTTAATATCAAACGGTGGTCTCCATCTCACAGTAATATTTCCGGCCGTCAAACTGGTCTTGTCGACTGTTACATTAGTGATTACGGGAGTTGTTGCAGGAATCGGATCAAGACAAATGTCCTGAGAAACATAACTCTCCCCTCCTCCAGGTAATGGAAATGTAGCAACCAACCTGTAACAATAGATTGCTCCAACCGACAAACGCTTGCCGTTGTTGGTGTCGGTGTATGTTGTTTGAGTGATTGGCACTTCGGCAATTTTTGTATATCCGATGTCAGGCATACCTGTCACACAATTCGGAGGAATGAATGCATTATGATCTACCCTTCTCCACACCTGCATTATCTCAGCATTTGCACAGACGTAGGGCTGCCATGCAAGCTTCGCAGTTCTATTAGTTTGAACTGCTGCCGATACCCATTTCGGAGTTGGCCCTACGACACGAATGTTCCACGTTTTGAATTGAACAAGCTTTGCTCCATGTGACACGGGTGGGTTGTCGGTAATTTTAAACACAACCTGATAAGGCTGCTCTTTCACATGAGCGCAAGTTGTGTTCCATGTAAAGGCAACTTTAGCAGTCTTTGATGATTGATACTTTACAGGAAACGGTGTATAGGTAGCGGGGCTTGGGAAGGGAGGATTTAAATTCTGATTCAATACTTGCGAGAAGGCTTCAATTTTTACACTGTCTCCATCAGGATCACTTCCAAAAATCGACGCTGTTATTTTTGTTCCTGCCTCAACGCAAATATCTGCCGGCACCTGAAGCTCTGGTCGATGGTTCTTACAGTCCTCCACAATGATCTGCATGTCACGAACAACATAACCCTGATTAATCCAAACTCCTGCAATTTTTCTCCATTCTTTAATGATAAAGGCAATATTATATTCTCCTGGAGCGCCAGGCGCATCCCAAATGATTGTACCCGTTAGTGCATTGATTGTAAACGTTGGTGTTCCATTGCTATTTTCATTGGCGGTACTATAATTAAGACCTATTCGATCATAAAATTCCTTTACATTAGGATCACGGTAGTTGTCAACCGGAATGCCTTTGTTTTTTCTCGGAGTAACAAACTCATAAGAAAGACTATCTCCATCTGGATCATAAGCACCTGGATTATGGTAAAAGGCAGCACCTGTACAAGCCTTGTCAATCGGTGGGACTAACAAACGCGGACTGTTATCACAGCCAACGAACGGATCAATGCTTATGCTTGACTCAATGTAGAAAGTTGTTTCCACAGAATTAAACATGTTAAGAATTCCGGCATTTCTGTTTGGCTCCAGATAGCTTACGATATACCGCCCTGCTCCCGCGTAGGTATGAGTTGTGGAATAAGACACGGTTCCTATTCCAGGTCCAAGATCGGGACGCAAAGTATTTTCAATAGTTGGTGTGATCAATGGCTTGCTGCCATCGCCGAAGTCGAGCGTGCCATCGCCAAAACGGATGTTTGAGCCCGTGTTTGTATAAACCGTAATGGTGATTACAAAAGTGGTACTGGTACAGCTTGATCTTGTTATGGTAATTTCTCCTGCCCGGAGGTGAGTAGCATTGGCTGCCTGAGAACCCACTAAAATCAACAACACTAAAAGAATAAAATGTCGAATGCGCATCCCCAGGGCTATTAGTCTTCCAAAGAAATCAAAATTACAATAACTCACCACTTCTAATTGAGTAAATACGATAAGAATTTAGCCAATCCTCCACAAAAAACGATTATTCATCTCAAATATTGGATTACAGGGTGTATGCCGTTAAACTTTTAAGCGTAACCGTTATCTAACAGCGAACTTCTAAAGCTAAATGAATCTCTCCATCCCCCAGCCTAAGGTAAAGCAACTCATGAATAGGGCCTCTTTCGGGCAAGGGGTTCAAAAATCTTCTTTAGACACAAAACAATTATATAAAGAGTCGGTGAAAATAACTCCTCTTCAGTCGGTAAGTAAACCTGAGATGGACCTTGATGATCTCAAAGCCATGAAGAATGATCCCGATCGCAAGCAGAAGATGAAAGATATCTTCAATAAGTCGAGAAAGGAGTTGATGAAATTGAACGTCGATTGGGTGGAGAAAATAATCGCGGAACCAACGCTGCGTGAACGAATGACTTTCTTCTGGCATGGTC
Organism: Cyclobacteriaceae bacterium; assembly: GCA_025363495.1. Lineage (GTDB taxonomy): Bacteria > Bacteroidota > Bacteroidia > Cytophagales > Cyclobacteriaceae > ELB16-189. Next base: position 2,651 of record JANYDR010000510.1, read on the forward strand.
ATTTCGCCTGTCGCACGCTTGTACCTTACTTCGCGCAGCAGCAAAATAATATCCTGCGGGAAAATGCTCTTGGAAGCTTTCGGGATTTGCTGATGGGAATTTCGAAAGATCCCGCCATGCTGCAGTTTCTCAATAACCAACAGAATCGCAAGGACCACCCCAACGAAAATTTTGCGCGTGAGGTGATGGAACTCTTTACCCTTGGCAGGGGAAATTATTCCGAACAAGATATTAAAGAAGCGGCCAGGGCTTTCACGGGTTGGGGATTTAATGCCGTGGGTGATTATCAATTCCGGCAACGCCAGCATGATTTTAGTGATAAATCTTTTCGCGGTGAAACAAAAAAATTCACCGGGGAAGAAATACTTGAAAGTATCCTTGATGATAAGATGACGGCACGGTTCATCACCGGAAAATTTTATAAGTACTTTATTTCAGATGAGAATATCCCAATCAAAACTGTTGAAGCGTGGGGCGATGATTTCTATCGTTCAGGATATGATATCAAAAAATTACTTCAGACTATTTTTGAATCAGCAGAATTCAACGACCCGGCCAACACCGGCAATAAAATAAAATCCCCCATCGAACTAATCGTGGGATTACAACTTCACACCGGCGGGAAATTTGAGAACGATCAAAGCATTGTATTTCTTGAACGTGCCCTGGGGCAGATATTATTCTATCTTCCCAATGTCAGTGGATGGACTTCCGGAAAGGGATGGATTGACAGTACAAGTCTTACATTCAGGGTAGCATTGCCGATGTTATTATTTGGTGGTGCCGAAACTGATTTCGAAGCAAGTGACGATGGCGATGCCAACGGACTGGGTAAGGAGAATGCCGGCAAGCGAAAATTACATTGCAATGTCGACTGGTCAATGCTGGCTAATAATTTCACAAAGAAATCATCCGGTGAAACATTCGAAGCAATTGAATCATTTCTTCTCGCGCGACCTACCACTTCCTTTAATCGTGAATACGTAACCCGGCTTGCTTCCGCCGAGCCGAACGATACCGAACTTGTAAAGAAAGCTTTTATAGGATTTATGTCATTACCTGAATATCAACTCTGCTAATCATGGACAATATATCACGAAGAGGATTTCTTAAAAGGTCCGCATTAATCACATCAGGCTCTTTATTAGTCCCTCAGTTCCTGAAAGCATTTGAACAGCAAAACATTGCCGATGATTCTGAGAGGATATTGATCATCATTCAATTATCCGGCGGCAATGATGGATTGAATACAATCATCCCCTATCGCAACGACGTTTACTATCAGATGCGTCCGAATCTCGGGATAACAAAA